>NZ_CP157743.1:3872500-4172500 GCF_030717995.2 Methylomarinum sp. Ch1-1
AGAATTGCTTACAACAAGAATAATATTTAAATCAGCTGCAAGAATCTTATCGGATTGGCGGCAACACAAATTGTCATTCCATTTTAGATAGCTTACCTTTTCAAGGTATATCCATCGTTTTCCGGCCATTTTTGTTACAGCTTACGTTTTTTCGGCAGCGATTTCTTCGAATCACGGATATCCTTTCGGTATTTTTTTAAACATTGCTGTGAGACGCCACGCGGCATAACCTCTGTGCAAAATCGTTGATCAAAAGAGTGATTAAGAACGAGCAATCGTCGTCTTCGCTCAGCACCGGTATGGCCCGATCTTTTCGGCTATAAAAGAAGGGCGATGGACAACGACATACCGACCATCGGATAAATGCACATAGACGATCTTCGCCTATCACCCCTATCCTTTCCGAATCTCCCGCTCCGCCTGGAGCCAGTCCTGATCCGCGCGGCCTTCGCTGCGGCCGCGCTGCTCGTAGAGTTCATAGGCTCGATCAGCGATCTGCTGCGGCGTCACAACGACAGCTTTCTTGTCCAACAGGGGGGCGGCAGTCGGATCGAACACCCGATAGGCCAGTATTTTCACGCCGTCATTCACCAGGAACCATACCAGCGCATAGCCCCAGACGAACGCTGCCCAACCCCAGCCGAGCGGCGTCATAAACACCCCATACACCGCGATCAAGGTCGCCACCAGTTGTGTGCCGCACACCGCCAGTAGCAAAATCGGCGCGGGGCGTATCGACCAGAACGGACCGCGTGTGCGTGTCAGGAAAATCGTCAAATGTCCCGCCACGGACAGCATCAAATACATCAGGGTTTGGATGTGCTCACGATCCAGGTGATAGACACGTTCGCCGAGGTAAAACAAACCAAACGCAGCGACGGGGCCGATGATGCCCAACACCGTAGACACGCCCAGCACCATGTGCATGTTCCAGGCCTCGGGCTTGTCTTTGTAATGCACGTTGTCATAGGCAATGGATAGAATGGCGCCATCGTTGAGCAAGGCCAGCATCACGATCATCACCGCCGTCAATGGATAAAAGTTAAAGATCAGGATCGCCAAGGTCATGAATAACAGTACGCGCAGTGTCTCGGCGATGCGGTAGATCGCGTAGCTGTTCATGCGCTGGAAGATTTTCCGGCTCTCCTTGATCGCGTCGATGATCACCGACAAACCCGTCGTCATCAGCACGATGGAGGCCGCCGCGCGCGCCGCGTCCGTTGCACCGGAAACGGCGATGCCGCAGTCGGCCTTCTTCAGCGCGGGGGCGTCGTTCACCCCATCGCCCGTCATGCCGACGATATGACCACGTTTTTTCAGGACATCAATAATGTGGAACTTGTGTTCGGGGAACACCTGAGCGAAACCATCAGCTTTCTCGATGGACTCCGCCAACTGCTCCGTCTCGTGATGCTTGGTGTCGCCGAAACCGCCGGCATCGAGGATATTGGCCCCCAGCCCTAGTTTCTTGGCGGTTTCCTGGGCAATGGCCAGTGCATCGCCCGTCACCATCTTGACCTTCACGCCCATCTCGCGCGCGGTCGCGATGGTTGCCCTGGCTTCTTCCCGTGGCGGGTCGAACAGGGGCAACACGCCGAGAAACTGCCATTGGCCTTCCTGATCAGCCCGAGCCACGCCCAAGGAACGAAAGCCGCGCGCCGCGAACTCGTTGACGGCCTTGTCGACGGCGGCGGACTTGACCTCACCGGCGTTGGAAGCCAACTCCAGGATCACTTGCGGCGCACCCTTGGTCACCTTAAACTCCTTTCCGTCCGTGCCCTTGACCGTGGCTTCGGTGCGCTTATGCACCGGGTCGAACGGCTGGAAATGAAGCACCTGATAATCCTGCAAGGCGGACAGATCGTTGTTCAGTCCGCCCAGCACAGCCAGGTCGATGGTATCCTGGTTGTCCGCCCGTGACGCCAGCGCGGCGTTGAGGATGACTTGGTCGGCAGGGATGCCGTTCACGCTGAATGGATCGCCCAGCGTCAGTTTGTTCTGGGTCAAGGTGCCGGTCTTATCCGCGCACAGTATATCCACGCCCGCCAATTCCTCGATGGCCGCCAACCGAGTCACAATCGCCTCTTCTTTGGCCAGCAGGCGCGCGCCGACCGCCATGGTCACAGACAGCACTGTCGGCATCGCCACCGGAATCGCGGCCACGGTCAGCACTAAGGCGAACTGCAAGGTTGTGAGAATAGGATCGCCACGGAACAGCGCGACAGTAATAATCACCGCTATCAGAGTCACCGCGAGGATAATCAGGTAATTGCCGATTTTCAACACGGCGCGTTGGAAATGGCTGGCTGTCTGCGCTCCCTGCACCAGTTGCGCGGTTTTGCCGAAGTAAGTGTCCTTACCCGTGGCGTACACCAGCGCATCGATTTCACCCGTGCGAATGATCGAACCCGAGAACACTGCCTCGCCGCATTGGTGGTTGACGGGCAAAGATTCACCTGTCAGCGCAGACTGATCCACTTCTATGGGATCACCCTCCAGCAAGCGGGCATCCGCCGGCACGATGTCGCCCAGACGCAGATGGATGATGTCGCCCGGCACCAAATCGCGCGCTTCCGGGTTTGTCCATTCCCCATCACGTTTCACCTGCGTCTTGACTGCCAGCTTGGCCTTCAGCGCGGCGATGGCGTTGCCCGCCTGGTGTTCTTCCCAAAATCCGACCACGGCGTTGGCCATAAGCAGAAGCAGGATGATGCCAAAGTCCGGCCAATGTTGAGCTACCGCTGAAAGGATCACGGCCGCTTCGATCATCCACGGGATTGGGCCCCAAAAATAACTGAGGAATTTCAGAAAGGCATTGGATTTCTTTTCTTCAATCTCATTTGGCCCATATTCGATCAAGCGTTTCTGCGCCTCGGCCTGACTCAGGCCATTCGGCGACGCCCCCAATTTTGCCTGTAGTTCCGGCATGGGCAAGGATTTCAGGTCTTCCTTTGCATCAGGCTTTTGTTCTTTAGCCTTGGGCTGGTCGGTATTTGGTTTCATAAGGGGATTCCTTCACGTGTTGCTGTGCTGCCGGTTTTGTTAATTGCCGCATACTGGTTGTAATGCTCATGTATTTTCCATGACGGACTTGAATCGTGCTTTTCAGGGGCAACGCCCTGACATTACGCGTCGTTCAACCACTTTTGCGCTTCGGCGGCGTCGGCCTGTTCGAAGTATCGGACCATCGCTTTTGTGAACGGCTTGCAGAAAATCGCCATGCAGTGCTGCCACTGCCGGTCTCCGACCATCGCCAGCCGGTCTATGTCGGCAAAGTGTTCGATGCCGAACTTGAAGTCCTCCCAAGCCGCACTGGCTTCCCAGCCGTGGAAATCGGTCATATCGAACAGTAGCCGCAACTTCCCGTGTTGCGAGACGAGCCGCTCGAACTCCGGCACAAAATGTTCGTAATCCGCTTTTACCAGCTTGCCGCTGACGTGTACGACCAGCAGCTTGCCGCCGTTTTCTTCGATGAGCTGTATAGGCATTTTGGACTCCTTTGAAACCATTTAGGTTATGACTTGACCGGCGGAGAGCCAGGCTTGGGTGATAATGAATGACATAAAAGGCGTGTTGTAAGTGGCTGAATTTATCATTTAGATCGTCAGCCACTTTCTCAACCTTGCTTCTCAAGCAGCTTGCGGATAACCTGCAATTCCTGCTGGCGCTTTGAGGAGGTTTCGGGGTAGCTCATGTTCAGCGCCTTAAAAGTATCGAGAACAATCTGGGAAATAATCAGCCGGGTGTTCCTCTTGTCGTCGGCTGGCACCACATACCAGGGCGCGTTTTTGGTACTCGTTGCACTCAGGCAAGCCTCGTAGGCTTGCATGTACTGTTTCCAGAAGCCCCTTTCCTCTATGTCGGCAACACTGAATTTCCAGTTTTTTTCCGGCTCGTCGATGCGATCCAGAAAGCGCTTGCGCTGCTCTTCCTCGGATAGGTGAAGGAAAAACTTGATGATGCGGGTGCCGTTGCGATAAAGATGATTCTCCAAGTCGACGATAGAACGGTATCGCTCCTTCCAGATGGTTTTTTTATTCAGCACTTCATCCGGCAAGCCTTGGCTGCACAGGATTTCCGGATGCACACGAGCGATCAACACCTCCTCATAATAGGATCGGTTAAAGATGCCGATGCGGCCGCGTTCCGGCAAACACTGGGAGGTGCGCCACAAAAAATCGTGATCCAGTTCCGTAGCGCTCGGATGTTTAAAGCTGAACACCTGGCAACCTTGTGGATTGACCCCGGACATGACATGCCGGATGGCGCCGTCCTTGCCGGCGGCGTCCATCGCCTGAAAAATCAGTAATACGGCATATCGGTTGGAGGCGTAGTGAAGACGTTGCAGCGTGCTTAGCTCATCTACGTGTTCTTCGAGAATTTTGTGGTACTTCTTCTTGGATTTGTAAACAGGTTCCACCCGCGTCGGCCACTGGTCGAGTTTGACCTTTTCGCCTTCCGGCACCTGGAAGTCTTTGACATTAATGTTCATCTTCTTGCCTTGTGTTTGCCTTACCTGTGACATGGACATAAACGGGTCGGGCACACCGAGTCATAAACTATTCTCAGTTGGTTTCTTTCCAGCAATTCCCACTTTGGCGTTCAAAAAGGGCATGGGGTGTGTTTGGCGAGGATGTCGGCAGCAAGGATGCTGCCGTCAAGCCCCCAGGGATGGGTTTACCCAGCACCTAAATTCCATGGCTACTGGACTATATTTTACATTCCAGCATAATTTAGGTGCTGGGTGAACGGCGCTCCTCGACAGACACATCCCATGCCCTAAACACAGCAAAAATGCTCAAACTGGGAATTGCTGCGCAGGTTCGTCTTGAACGCGTCCCGGGCCAGTGTCAAATCGCCCAGCGTCGTCGCCAGCGCCAGCGCCACGTTCGGTCCTAGATGCGGCGCAATTACCATGGCTCCGATGATGATCGTAACGCTGTTGTGGTATAGACCAACGGCGGCCACGATGGTGGACAATACCACCATCGTGAGATAGACCCGTGAACACGACGCGCCGTTTTTGATGTCCTCAAATAACTCCTCCCGGCTGATCCGTTCAGGCTGTTTTTCCTCGGTCGACGGTTGTTCTGGCGTGGCTGCCGACTCAGGCTCGGGGCGCGGCAATGTCGCTTCGACAGCCAGAATCACTACCCGGTTGCCCTCCGCATCGGCGTAGCGTTTCTCCAACAAATCCAGTACCGTTTCGCTTTGTTCCGCTTCCAACAAAATCCGTACCAGCACTTCCTCGTCAGATAAGCGGATCTGCCGGTGTTCGAGCAGCTTGTGCTCCTTAAGTAGCTCCAGAACTTCCTCGCCGTCCGACTCCGGTAATACCATCTCAATTAAACGTAGCGCCATAGTATGTTTACTCCTTCCACTGCCAGTTGCGGATTTCCGGCAGGTCCTGGCCATATTGATTGATGTACTGTCGGTGTTCTAACAGTTTATTCTGCAAAAGCTGCTTCAGGCTGATACCCTCGTTGCCGGTCTGCGGCAGGCGGTTGACGGCATCCATCGCCAAATGGAAGCGATCCAGATCGTTCAGCACCGTCATGTCGAAGGGCGTGGTGATAGTGCCTTCTTCCTTGTAGCCACGCACGTGAATGTTGTGGTGATTAGTGCGTCGATAGGTCAGCCGGTGAACCAGCCACGGGTAGGCATGGAAGGCGAAGATGACCGGTTTATCGGTGGTAAACAATGCATCGAAATCCGTGTCGCTTAAACCGTGCGGGTGTTCGCTTTGGGGTTGCAGCTTCATCAGGTCGACGACGTTGACCACCCGGATTTTCAGATCCGGCAGATACTGGCGCAGGATGGAAACGGCGGCGAGTGTCTCCAGCGTTGGCACGTCGCCGCAGCAAGCCATGACCACATCCGGCGCACCGTCAAAGTCGTTACCGGCCCAATGCCAGATGCCGATACCTGCGGCGCAGTGCTTGACGGCGGCAGCCATCGTCAGCCATTGCGGTGCCGGGTGTTTGCCCGCGATGACCACGTTGACGTAATGGCGGCTGCGCAGACAATGATCCATGACCGACAATAGACAATTCGCATCCGGCGGCAGGTAGACCCGAACGACCTCAGCCTTTTTGTTGACGACATGGTCGATGAAACCGGGATCTTGATGAGTAAAGCCATTGTGATCCTGCCGCCAAACGTGCGAGGCCAGCAGATAGTTCAGCGAGGCGATCTTCCGTCGCCAGGGCAGTTGCGAAGTCACCTTCAGCCATTTGGCGTGCTGGTTGAACATCGAATCGATGATATGAATGAAGGCCTCATAACAATTGAACACCCCATGCCGCCCGGTCAGCAAATAGCCCTCCAGCCAACCTTCGCATTGATGCTCGCTGAGCATTGAGTCCAACACGCGTCCGCTGGGTGCAAGAAATTCGTCGTTCGGCACTGTCGCGGCATCCCATTGGCGTTTGGTTACCTCAAACAGCGCTTCCAGACCGTTGGACAGTGTCTCGTCAGGACCGAACACCCGAAAGTTGGCTTGCTCGCTGTTCAGCTTTGCCACGTCGCGCAGGAAAGGCCCGAGCACATGCACATCGCCAATGCCAAGAATTCCCGGCTGCCTGACATTCTGCGCATAGTCTCGAAAATCCGGCATCAGCAGATCGCGCAGCAATTTGCCGCCATTGGCGTGCGGATTCGCGCCCATGCGGCGTGCGCTCTTGGGCGCCAGTTCGGCGATTTCCGGTTTCAGGCGGCCCCGTTCATCGAACAGTTCTTCGGGCCGGTAGCTTTTAAGCCAGTCCTCCAACAGTTTTAGATGTTCAGGTTTGGCATTCGGATGCAGCGGCACCTGGTGGGCGTGGAAGGTGCCTTCGACCTGCACACCATCAACCTTCTTCGGTCCCGTCCAGCCTTTAGGTGACACCAGCACGATCATCGGCCAGCGTGGCCGCGTCAGATTGCCGTTGACTCGGGCGTCGTGGTGGATATGCTTGATCTGCTCCACCACCGTGTCGAGGGTTGCGGCCATGGCTTGATGCATGGCTTCAGGTTCGAATCCCTCGACAAAGTATGGCATCCAGCCGCAACCGCGCAGAAACTGTTCCAATTCCTCTCGAGAAATACGGGCCAGCAGCGTTGGGTTGGAGATTTTATAGCCGTTGAGATGCAGAATAGGCAGCACTACACCATCGTTGACCGGATTGAGAAATTTGTTGGAATGCCAAGCTGTGGCCAGTGGCCCCGTTTCCGCCTCGCCATCGCCCACCACGCAGGCGACAATCAGATCGGGATTGTCGAACACCGCACCGAAGGAATGGCTGAGCGAATAGCCCAGTTCACCACCCTCGTGGATCGATCCGGGACATTCCGGCGAGGCATGGCTGGGTATGCCACCGGGAAACGAAAACTGTAGAAATAGCTTCTGTAGTCCTGCTTCGTCCTGACTGATGTGAGGATAAATCTCGCTGTAGGTGCCTTCAAGATAAGTATTGGCTACCACGGCCGGGCCGCCGTGGCCGGGGCCGGACACGTAAATCATGTCGAGGTCATATTTTTTGATGACCCTGTTCAAATGCGCATAAATAAAATTCTGGCCGGGAGTCGTGCCCCAATGGCCCAGCAGCATATGTTTGACATCCGCCAGCGTCAGCGGCCGCTTCAATAGCGGATTATCGAACAGATAGATTTGGCCGACCGACAGATAGTTGGCAGCACGCCAGTAAGCATCTATCGTGGAGAGCTGTTCGGGGGCAAGTGTGGCGGTTTTCATGACTAATGATCCTAATTGAGGGACGATTGCGTACCGCTGTCACGCGGAGTTAGCGCCATGGCTGAGGTGCTCAAGCCGAAGGCAGCCAATTGCGCGCAGGTAAAGGTGTAATCGGTGTGATGAATGCCGTTCATGCCCAACTCTTCCGCGATCCGGACAAACATCGGCGTGTTGTCTATAAAGACTACTTGCCGAGCAGGCTGCTGGACGATGTCTAGCGCCAGCTGAAAAATGACCTCATCGGGCTTACGCAAATGCACAAAACAAGACGAGATAAACGCATCAACCCAGTCACTAAGCTTGAACTGTTGGATACGATAGGCATTGAGTTCCCGCGCCTCGTTGCTGACGACAACGATCTTCAAACCGTACTTTGCCTTGAGTGTGCGAAGCAATTCGATCATGTCGGGAAAGGGATGTGACTGTGCGAACATGAATGCCCGGAACTGATCCACTGAGAAGGATCGCTGCTCATGAAAAATGATCCGGTCAGATAGCGGTCTAGGCTCAACTTACCCTCTTCGTAAGTGGCGAAATTCAGCTGATGCCGCTCCTCCATCTCCGCCCAATCCAGTTTGAAGTGACTCGCAGCCTGTTTGCGGGTCAGATGATCCCAACCGTTGGTCAGTAAAACACCGCCGATATCGATACATAAGCAGGTGATTGCTGAGGGTGTATCCATCTGTTTTTTCCTCCGCCGATTGGATTATCCCATCCGGTATCGGCGTCTTATAACGATTTAACGATGCCGTCGTAAAAATCAAAATGACGGGTTTCATTGCATTCTACCCATCCTACCTTTTACGACACCCTCCGGAACGACGGTGTTTTGAATGGGGTATCCATTTAGGCTGAACTCGGGAAGTTATTGCTAACCAGATCCTTAGTCGGCAGTCACTTCATGCACATTGGCCTCTTCGGCACTGTTTTGCATCAGAATATCCTTGGCCTTTGCCACTTCCTGCAGGGTTCCGTGAACAATGAGAATAAATTTGTCGGCCTTCAGTGCGGTTTCGTAGCGAATGACACTGTCATTCGGAATACCAATGCTGGCAAGCGCGCCGCCGAGAGCGGTGAGACCGCCGGTAATAACCGATATTTCAAGTGCGCCGATGATGTAGCTTAACCAAAGGGCCTCCGACCATGACCGGACCAATTCCCGGAATATTGATCATTCGCTGAGTTCAACAGCGAACAGCAGGATCATCCCTGGGTCGCTATCTAGGAGATTACTATGGCTTTAACCAGTAAGCCTGTCTGTTCGTTAACGCACATTGGTTTTGACTACGCGACGTTTAGGGTTGCCAATCTGTTTAATCGGCTTCGTGGCAAGCCAATGTTTCAAAGCGGTTTGACACGTCAGCGCAGCGCACATTGATTAAGGAAAAATGGCCCGTTCATCTCACAAGCGCTTGGGATCAAAATGTACAAGCCGGAAACCCAGTTGCTGCAGATAGCTGACAATTTCGTCGAGATGTTGGTAGGTGGTGGGACGGCTATCGTGGAATATTAATACGCAGGGGTAAGGCTTGCTCCATGCGGCCAGAATGGTTTGAGTCTTTTGCTTAATCCCTTCGACCGTCATACCCGGTATTGTATCGCCTACCGACTCCCCCATAACGATCTGATAACCTAATCGGACTGCTGTTTCACGCACAGATGTGTTGAGAATAAAATATGGCGGTCGAAATAGCCGTATGTTTGATTCGCCTAAAACCCGTTTAGAAATGGCTTCCCACTCGGTAAATTCGCCAAGCACGGCCTCCGGCGTATCCAGCCAAGGCCATCGGAACCATGCGTGATGCGTCGAATGATTACCGATAACATGCCCGGCCAGCTTGATTCGTCGGGCAATATCCGGGTATTTTGCGATACTGCCCTTGTCGGTCCAAAATTCGTAGGGTGCGTAATAAATCCGCCGTTGCCAAAATTCATCGGGCGCATCGGCCAACAAAAAAAAACCGGCTTTTATCGGTGTGCCATCAATGGCCTTGAGTGTGGCCAAGATAGCCAGCACTCGCTCGGTTTTATCGGGCAGCGGCCCATCATCAAAGCTAAGCATAAACTCGGCACTTTCCGTCGAGGCTTGTCCACGCGGATAGCTGGCATCAAACCCGGTCATGCAACCTGTCATAAGGCTGGCAAGCACGGGAACAAGCCAAATAATCGCCTTCAGGGTTACCCTGGTTTTAAAAGTTTCGTTCAATTCAGTATCTTCCTCGCTCATTTTTTAGGCCATCACATAAAGCCCCGCACACAACATAACCCGGAAACCGTTGAAAATCATCATCGACGTTTAATAAAAAGAGCAGTTAAGCATCGAAAAATCCCGTTCGTCCTGAGCTTGTCGAAGGGCGAGCGGGATTTTTCAAACACCCTGCGGGTGATTATGTTGTAGGCCGTCCATGCTTCGACTTTGCTCAGCACGAACGGCCTACGACGCGCGCTAACTGCTCTTTTTAATAGTGCCGGACCTCGACACCGATAGGGCTTGGCTCAATCGGTGCCTCACGCTCACAGAACAGGCTTTCGTCAGTCTGTGCGATAGCGTACAGACTGACGAAAGACACTACTGTAGTTTGCTACCTGAGTAGATGCCCTCGGCAAGATGATCTTCAACTTTGCGTGAGGCGGTATTGGCTGGCATGAAGGAAACGTAATGCCGGCGCTGCCACGGTGAAAGCCGAGATAGCAAAAAGGCCACACCCTACTCCTTACCGTGTTAAACGATCTGAGTCTTTTTCTGAAAGTAGCAGTCGGTATTTATACGGTCATGGCAAACAAGAGCAGACAAGGGTGGACGCTAGTATCTTTTTCTTCTTCCAAGGAGAAAAGTAATGCGCCCAAACCTTGTCTACGAACCATTCAATAACAATGGGCAATTAAACTCATTAAATATCTAATTTTTTGGAGAACGGCAATGACTTGGGATCAAATTAAAGACCAATCGGTAGCGCCAAAAGAGCAAGTAGGGGTGAATTGGAAAGTCGATCGAAGCAATACACTCGACCGAGCCACAGGGCAAAAGCGAGTGCCCATGAGAACATTCCTGGCACTTGGCATGATGGGACTTGTAGTCGTTCTCAATGGGTGCATGATCGTCGATTCGCCGATCAAAGGTGTTTTGGGAACCGAGGTTATATGGGGCGACATAGCGACCAGTGAATCCTCCACCCCCGCCGGTACCTTGAAGGAGGGAAAAGCCTGCGCGGAATCCATTCTGGGCTTGCTGGCGCGCGGCGACGCCAGTGTCCGTGCGGCAAAGGAAAATGGCAACATCAAAGAGGTCACTTCGGTAGATCACTCGGCGAGAAACTTGCTCAACGTTGTCGGCGAATGGTGCACCATAGTGAGAGGCCGCTAAGCACCGTGTTCCTGATTCACGAGTTAGCAACTAAATGCGGGGTGGTAGGCGACAGACCCGGCAGATCTGTGCTATGTAGGACTGGCGGCGGTTCACTGAATTTGGCTGCGTTTCCACCGCTCCGCATCGTCCGACCAATGTGTACCCAATTCAAATCAAAATTCATGAAGCAACAGGCCGGCTACCGCGTGAACGATATGCCCCTATTAACTTACGCGACTCTCGGATGCTGGTCGGCCGTTAACATTTTCGAGATTGCGACACTATGAAACAGGCCTGGCTAGAATTGCCGGAGCGGAGCAATCTGTTCTGGTTAAATACCATCAACTGGATCTCCCTGCGGCTCGGGCGATGGCTATCCTGCCTGCTGCTATACCCGATCACAGCCTATTTCGTTATATTCTCATTCCGTACCCGCGCCGCCTCCCGTGCCTATCTGCGGCGTGTTTTGGGCCGTGAATGCGGCTGGACCGAGGTATTTCGACATTACCATACCTTCGCCAACACGCTATTGGATAGGCTCTACATCTTTGCCGGGCAAGACCAGCAACTCGACATCAGTATGAACGGTGTGGAGATATTGGATAGTTACGTGCGCTCGGGGCGCGGTTGCCTGCTGGTAGGCGCCCATCTCGGCAGCTTCGAGATTGCTCGGGCGGTGGGAGTTCTAGGGAGCGGATATCGTATCAAGGCTCTGGTTTACGGAGAGGGTACGCCTCGCATTACCGAGATGTACCGGAAACTGAACCCGTCGCTGTTCAAAGATATAATCTACATGGGCAGCGGGACGGAATCCTTGGTTGGACTCGACCAGCATGCGCGTCAAGGTGGCATTATCGCACTACTTGGAGACCGCAGTGTGCGCGCCAGCAAACGGATTCGCTGCGAATTTTTTGGCGAACAGGCTTGGTTCCCCGAGGCGCCAGCCCTTTTATCGCGCATTCTCGACATCCCGCTAGTTTTGTTCTTTTGCCTGCACCTAGGCAATGGGCGCTACGAGATCAGATTCGAACATCTGGCCGATCCGCCGCACGTCGGACGATACCGGCGTGCGGCTGCCGTCCATGACATCATGCAGCGCTATGCCAACCGCTTAGAACATTACTGCAAACTGGCACCTTATAACTGGTTCAATTTTTATGATTTCTGGCAGTCGGACGAATAGGATCTTGGCTAACTAAGGATACTTTCCATGGCTCTGGATGCCGGCATGACGACATTTGCGCATAATGCCGACTGAGTGAATTGGGTAGATGGCATGAACGAACGAGACGAATACGCATTGGTGATTCCTGCCTACAATGAAGCTGCCACCATCCGTAAGGTGGTACTGGCTGCCCTACGGCATCTCGGCAGGGTAATTGTAGTTGACGACGGCTCCAGCGATGGCACGTCGGAACAAGTCTCGGATTTGCCGGTAACGCTACTGCATCATCCCGAGAATCTGGGCAAGGCGGCGAGTTTGTTCAATGGCATGCAAACGGCATTACAACTCGGTGCAAAGGGCGTCGTGACAATGGATGCAGACGGTCAGCACGATCCGGCCGATATTCCAAGGTTATTAATGGCAGCGGATGCTCACCCAGACCGACTGGTGATCGGCTCGCGCCTGTGGAACCGTGAGGTGATACCAATTGCCCGCTACCGCGCCAACCGTTTCGCCAACTTCTGGATCGCCTGGGCTTCGGGCCAGACAGTTGAAGATAGTCAGTCGGGATTCCGGGTGTATCCGGCGCAACTTTTCAGGCACTGCCGGTTCAAACCCAGCCGTGAACGGAGCTTCGTTTTCGAAAGCGAAATCATCATTGAAGCCGCTCGGCACGGATTTCTATGCGCCTTTGTGCCGGTTCAGACGACGTATCCCGAAAATGCCCGGCTCAGTCATTTCCGCCCAGTGAAGGACATTGCTCGTATCACCCGCATGGTGGCATGGCGTCTTTTTATTCGCGGTTTTTTTCTGCCTGGCTTATGGCGAAGCCTGAGTAGGAATCAAAGCCTAAAGCTGGGAAAATATTAGGATGTAGTGGTTTAATAAAAACAGCCCGCGCATTAGCGGTGCGACAGGCATGGTAGTCAGCAAGTTAGTGAAAGTCCAGCCATTGCCCTGTGAGAAGGGAAAATGTAGGCGAAGGCAAGGGTGCCCAAAGAAACGCGGTATTGCTTCCCAAGGGGGCTGACGGTAATGCAGAGCCAATGCGGAATCTGACAGATATTTGCTCCTGCAACAGGAAAATGAACAGGAAAATGGGGACAGATTTATTTATTGGCCTGATTTTCTCCAAAAATAAATCCGTCCCCTTTTCCCGTCCCCTTTTCCCACTCAGAATTGGCTCATGGTTCTACTGTTTCGTCCTGCAATGGCGCTGAAAACTTGACTATGGGTAAGCCGCTGGATCATCTGTCATCGGGAGTAAATTTCGAAGTAGAATATTCCCTTATCGCTGAGGCGCAAAAAAATAAATCTGTCCCCTTTTCCATTCTGGATCGCCTGGGCTTCGGGCCAGACAGTTGAAGATAGTCAGTCGGGATTCCGGGTGTATCCGGCGCAACTTTTGGCTCTCTAGGATTTCCCGTGGTAACCCCAATATCTAGTGTTCCGCAAACAAGGTCCGGCGTCCCTGCACATCGAGCCAAATATGCTGAAACAATCGGCTCAGGTTATAAATACCGTAGCAGCGGCGCTTGATCACTTTGATTTTATTATTCAACCCTTCAACAAACCCGCTGGTTTCACGCCGAATAAAATAGTTGGTGATGTGATCACGCCAGTTGTTTAGTGTGGTGACAAAAGACGTGAAACAATCCAATCCCAATTCCGTAATTCTGTCCAGCCACTGCGTTAACGCCTGTTCGGCCTGCGCTTTGGTCAGGTTCTGTTCAAAGAGACCGGTTAGGACTTCACGTTGAACATAGACCTCTTTCAGTACCGGTGCCTGCCGGAATAACGACAATAAAACGATTTGCTGTTCTTCGGTCAAGCGATTCCAAGGCTTTCGAAACGCCCACATGGCGCCTTTCAGTTGAGCATACTCCGATTCCGGTAAGGTTTGTTTCAGTTGCTTCATTTCGGCTTTGCGCGCTTTATCGGCACAGTCACGATAATGTTTGGCGACATGAAAGCGGTCTACCACAACCTGAGCGTTGGGTAGGGTTTCTTGAGCGGCATTACAGTAACCTTCGTTCATATCGATGCAGACACGACGGATGCTTTGGCATTGCCGAGGCGGCAGTGTCTTTAAAAAGGCCTTGACGGTTTCTTTTTTGCGATCCGGTAACACCGCCAAGAGATACTTTTCACGTTGCGCCGTCAGTCCGGACACGATGACGACAAAATCCTTATGGCCTTTCTTCAAGGCAATTTCATCAATTCCAATCAACTCTAAATCGGGCACTGTCGACCAGTCCACTTGGCGCTGAATATGCCGATCGAGGATGCCTTCAATACAACCGATGCTGAGATGCCGTTTCAGGCTGACGTCACTGAGCGTGCTATTGACCAACTCGCGTAAAATCCAATTCTCATAGGCTTTGGTATGCGGACTCTTGGGATCGTACCACTCGCAACGTTGCGTTGTCGTTGGCCCTTTGTCACAGTAGGGACATTGAAAACGCTTCGGCCGGATGCGAATCCAGACCGGTCGGTCAAAAATCGGCAGATGCCGTAGCGTAATCGCTTTGTCGTAACCGTGAAATTTGTCGATCGTCCGTCCGCAGTGACGACATACCGCCGTATCACGGGTACTGACAACAGTGATCACCAGACCCTTATCGGTTTGTTCGTATTTTTCGACGCTAACATTGGGCAAGTCTAACGGTATTTGTATCTGCGGTTGATTCATTGGCATTCAAAAAAAAGTCGTGTCGTTCTGGTATTTTACAAGAGGCTCCGGTTGCGGTCTTCTAACATACTATATGTTGTGGTCTCCCACGGGAAATCCGGAAGAGCCCAACTTTTCAGGCACTGCCGGTTCAAACCCAGCCGTGAACAGAGCTTCGTTTTCGAAAGCGAAATCATCATTGAAGCCGCTCGGCACGGATTTCTATGCGCCTTTGTGCCGGTTCAGACGACGTATCCCGAAAATGCCCGGCTCAGTCATTTCCGCCCAGTGAAGGACATTGCTCGTATCACCCGCATGGTGGCATGGCGTCTTTTTATTCGCGGTTTTTTTCTGCCTGGCTTATGGCGAAGCCTGAGTAGGAATCAAAGCCTAAAGCTGGGAAAATATTAGCAAAGTATTGATGGGTGATGTGTTTTAAGAAGTAAATGTTTTAAGGGCTCTGATAATCCTCTAGCCAGCCTCCTCCAGCGCCGGTGCGTTACACTGGCGTTTGAGGAAAAACAAGAGGAGACTGACATGGCATTTTACTGCGGAATCGATTTGCATTCAAACAACCACGTTGTGGTCGTGATTGACGAGAACGACCAACGACTTGAAGAGCGGCGTATCGGTAATGATGTATCTCTAACCTTGTCGCTATTGGCGCCCTACCAGGACCGGCTAGTGGCTATTGCCGTTGAATCGACGTTTAACTGGTATTGGTTAGTGGATGGTTTACAGGCAGCAGGCTTCCGGGTTGAGCTAGTTAACCCGGCCGGGATCAAGCAATATGAAGGCTTAAAGTACACAGATGATCGTTAATGACGCTTTCTGGCTAGCCCATTTAATGCGCTTAGGGTTATTGAAAACCGGTTACATTTATCCGCGTGAACAACGAGCGATTCGGGATTTGTTACGACGACGTATGCAACTGGTCAGAACCGGTAGTCGTCAATTGATCTGTGTACTTCGCCAGATCTGGCGAAGTACCGGTATGCGGGTGAGTTGCAATCAGTTGAAGAAACCGGACGTGACCTTAGAGCTGCCTGATGAGGCCACGCAGTCATATCGCCCCCGCAAAGCGGGGGGGCTTGACGGTTGTTAGCAGCCCCAAGGGCTGCCAGTGTCAAAGTTGGTTAGCCCAATTAAAACTCACCGTTTTCATCAGTGCCCTTTCCTTCCAATTGTTCTTGATTTCGAATGTACTTGCGTATTTGCCCTTCTTCAAAACCAACTGTCGAAACCGCATATCCTCTTGCCCAAAAACTTTCGCCATTAAAGTTTGTCTTCCTGCCTGAAAATTGTCGGGCCACAGCTATCGCACTCTTTTGATGTAGCCTACTACTTCAGCCACCGAATATTTGGGTGGAATCTGAATCAACATATGCACGTGACCTTGAACCATATACCCTTCCAGAATTTTGCTTCGTCGCTGTTGCGCTAATTCATGAAACACTGGACCTAAAAATTTCCGAATCTTCCCATACAACACTTTTTTACGATACTTGGGTACAAATACCATATGATATTTGCAGTCCCATTTTGAATGACTTAAGCTTTCGTAAGACATGTAATTCTCCTCTTTTTATGGACCGCCAAGCCCTGAGGAGAAATTTACATGTCATTTAAAACTGAATCTTAAGGCAGAGCCTTGATAGTCTCACTGGTCAAACCAGTGGCTTACCTATCAACGAGTTAGCCTTGGACAGTCATTTACGGGTTTACCATGCGATTGCTCAGGAAATCGGCCAATTGGAGCAAAAAGTGATGGCACAGATCAAACCAAAAGCTGAGTACGACATTCTGACCAGTATGACCGGCGTCGGACCGATTCTGGGGACAACGATCCTACTGGAAACCGGCGATATCACCCGATTTAAACAAGTAGGCCACTATGCGTCTTATTGTCGTTGCGTTAAAAGTGAGAAAACCAGCAATGGGCGTAGGCAATGCGAAAAGCGGCAATAAATACTTGTCCTGGGCGTTCTCCGAAGCGGCGCATTTTGCGGTTCGCTACGAGCCTTTGGCGAAACGGTTTTACGAACGCAAACAGCGCCGTACCAATGGTATTGTAGCCATTCGGTCGGTGGCGCATAAACTGGCCAGAGCAGCTTATTACATGCTAAGAGATCAAACACGGTTTGATGCGACACGGTTGTTTGCCAGTTGAGTTCGGCGGCTGCGGTAAGCCAGGTATTGGGGTTGGTGAAACCATGAGACTCTGATTGGATGCCGCAGTCCGCCATCGATTGACATCATTCGTCCGAACCGCGAACCACACTGGGTTGGACTGTTGAACAAACAGAACCATGAGATCTGTGATAAACATTTTGGACACGGTTCGGAACCAAGGTTTTTGTGGGGCGCTAAGGCGCCAGGGATGTTGAATGAATCGGTTGACTACGCCGACATCAACGACCTTGATCCAGATGGGTGACCGGTGCGGATGATTCATCCGACACCTGAGAAGAGAAATAAAGGGTGCGAATGCGATGCAACTGATGGCGTTATAGGGATGCTGCCTGAAAAAGCGTAGCATCGGGGACGGGTAATCAGGATAACGGTATTGAAAAAACCTATGGACGTGTGGACGCGTCCTTCGGAACGGCTCGAGCTAAAGCCGTGTGGATAAGCCGTGGACAACGTCCGTGTTGCCCACCGTTTATCCACACTCTCGGGCCTCGCGACCACGACGACCACAGGTTCAATAACAAAGTTTTATTAAAACGATACCGAAAAAATCCAATATTTGCCCGAGGAATTTTTTGGCTTATTGACACCGGCTGGCTAATGGGTGACCCCTTTACTTCTGCTCTTAATTGAAAACAACGGGCTCAAGAAGCTACAAGCGCTCTGTGCCGTGATGCGAAAATTGTTGCACGCCATCCATGGCATGTTGAAAACCAATAAGGAATTTGATGGAGCTCGTTTTTATTCGATGCCTGCCGATTCCGCTAACTGAGTTTTTAAGGTTTTTTGCAAAAGATGACTTGTGTTTTAAGAGAGTATCTACGAGCTTTGTTAATCTTCGTCCGAAATATCCTTGATATTTTCCTTGAGATCACCAAAGCCCTTGCGAACTTTGCCGACGTTCTTTTGGACATTGCCTTCGATCTCCATCTCCTTGTCATCCAGTATGACGCCGGCGGCTTCCTTGACTTTTCCTTTGGCTTCTTCAATACGGCCTTTTACTTGATCTTTGTTCATATGCTTCTCCTGGTGTGTTAGCCATGACCCATTGGCCATACCCAAAGCGAGAAAAGGTATTTTCTATCGCTCAAATGAAACGGTACGCACAAAAATAGACAGGGTCGATGCGGCAGCGCACATAGCCCACGAACTAGTGAGTTAGGCATTTTCGCCGTTTTTCTAGCTCGAGAAACGGTTTCGGTTAAGTTGCCTCGTCAATTCACCAAGAGCCACATTATGTTCGATAGCGTACCGACGACAACTGATGCGTGGGTTAAAGTTTGGTTGGGTTTGGGAAACACCACAGAGTCTCCAGATTCAAACCCTAAATTTACCGAATCTTTTTAACCCGTTGGAGGATAGTATGAAAAAAATAATTCCCATCCTAGCCGTGTCTTTTCTGAGTGCGGCAACAAGTCCAATCTGGGCGGCTGATGACATCCAGGAGAAAAAACAAGAGCTTCTCAAAAAACAACAAGAAGTCAAGGAAATGCAGACCGAAATCAGGCAAGACAGCAAAAAGGCAACGGACCTCCGCGCCCATGAGGCCAACAAGGCCATGCAACAAGTGAGCAGGGCCAGCAAGATTACCGGCACCCAGGTGAAAAACACTATTGGAGACAGCCTCGGCGACATCATTGACTTGGTGCTCGACCCAGAAAGTGGCCAAGTGGTCTATGCCGTTGTTTCCTTCGGTGGTGTATTCGGCGTGGGTGACAAGCTGTTTGCCATTCCCTGGAGGGCCCTGCATTGGGCAAGTGATAAAGAGCATTACGTCCTAGATCTGGATAAGGAAACCCTAAAAAATGCACCGGGTTTCGATCAGAAACATTGGCCGGAAAATTCCGAGAAATGGGAAGAACAAGGCCAGGCCCTCGGCCAGTTTTATCGTGTGACGCCTTAACAGGGTATAGAAGGATTCAGACTCTGACGTCAATGCTGTAGACTTAAGAGCCTGAATCCCTTCGCTGATCCATCTACTACTGCCACGTTTTCTGAGCTCGGCCATTTTTAGCGTTTCTCGTTTTTTTGCCAAGCGCTTTCACGGCTTAGGATATGGTTACAAATAACTCGTTGATAGGTAAGCCACTGGTTTGACCAGTGACACTATCAAGGCTCTGCCTTAAGATTCAGTTTTAAAAAGACATGTAAATTTCTCCTCAGGGCTTGGCGGTCCATAAAAAGAGGAGAATTACATGTCTTACGAAAGCTTAAGTCATTCAAAATGGGACTGCAAATATCATATGGTATTTCAATAATTTGGACACATTTACGCCGCAATTGCCCCATAATCACTGAATTCGTCAAACACTTGGGCTATTTTTTAGGAAAATGGGGACATAGGAAAATGAAAAAGAAAATGGGGACAGATTTATTTATCGGCCTGATTTTCTCCAAAAATAAATCTGTCCCCTTTTCCCACGTGTCCCCTTTTCCCACGCACTCAGAATTGGCTCATGGTTCTACTGTTTCGTCCTGCAATGGCGCTGAAAACTTGACTATGGGTAAGCCGCTGGATCATCTGTCATCGGGAGTAAATTTCGAAGAAGAATATCCCCTTATCGCTGAGGCGCCAAAAAATAAATCTGTCCCCTTTTCCACTTATCGCTGAGGCGCCAAAAAATAAATCTGTCCCCTTTTCCAGTCCCCTTTTCCAAAGGCAATGGCGATGGCTTGGGCAATGCCCTTGATACCGGTCAGTAATTCAAAACCACGCTTGAGTTCCGGATGCGCCTCAATCAAAGCCATTTCATTTCTGGCGATTTAAGGTTTGCCGGAAATGCTCCCGCTTATTCCGGCCTACATGGCTGAAAATTACCTTACGGGGAAGCGTGTTCCTGAAACGGGTCTTTCAGAATGTGGGCTAGGCGAGCTAAGGAGGCTTCGATCTCTGCTCTATCGTGCGCTGAATTGATGGATCCCCGGGCCGTAGTGGTCATCAAATCCGCTTGTTTACTCAATGCTTGCCGGCGCCGCGTGGTAGTGGTCTGGCCGGCTATGATTTCCAGCGATTGCAGCAGGTGTGTCAGAACCGCGACATTACCTTCGGCATTCTGCCGAATTTGGTCAAAAGCTTCGGCCAGCAGACTATCGAAACTCGGGCATCGGGCAATCACGCGCAGTTTCCCCTGATCCAGAATGAATGAGCTGGCAATACGCCGAGCCGAGAGCCTTGCCAAGATCGCCGTCAGGTAATCCACGCACATCACCGCCGTTGTAGTGTCGTTGATGCCGGGTGACAGTGCTTTCAAGGCAATATCCACTATTTGCCGAATGCCAAAAACGGCGTCCTGTTCCACCGAGCGCTGTCGACCGATGAGGTAGGCCGCGTTCAGCTTGGCCGTCATGTCGTCGTCCACTCCGTCCGAGCCAGACGCGGAGACTAGCGGTGCGCCCTCGATGGCAAACTCGCCTATGCCGCGCTCCATCCGAAGAATGGTTCCTCTGTCCCGAGCCAGTGTCAGAAGCGCATTCCGGTCGATAGTTTCGATGTAACCGGTCTGTTGCGCAGGAATAGCAGACCAAGTCCGCTCTGCAAGAAACATAGCCATGTCTCCATCGCCCTCTTCGTCCGCCGCTCCATCGGTGTTTTCACCCAGTTCCTGGGGAAATAGATGATCCACGGCGACGATAGCATCCTGTGCAACCGCGGCAAGAATGCTCGACGCTTGGATAGACATCGAAATGTGGTGAATGAAGTGGATTAAAAAGGCAATCCCGACGAACGCGAGGATCAAGCCGGCCAGCACCGCCAGCGCAGGGACGAACGTTCCCTCGTCCCCCCCTCGGATGGTTCTGAGCACCACAAGGCAATACGCGAAGATGCCGACGAACACGCCGAGCACCCATTGGTTAATACGGTCGCGCATAAAGTTCCGAAGAACCCGGGACGTGTACTGACTGGATGTCAGCGCGAGGGCAACAATGGTAATTGAAAACACCACTCCGGCCACCGTGATCATCGAACTGGCAACGGTCGTCAACAGACCGCGGGCACCGGCCGCACCGGCGCCGAAGAACAGCGGCCACCTCTTGACAATTTGCGGATCGACCAGCGTGTCCGCTGTAATCAGGACGATGGCAAGCGCCACGGCATCCAGAACAAGCACTGCCGGTACAAACCAGAAGCTAGACCGTATCTGCTGCCACCAATGGTATAGTTTCGTTTTCACTCTAAGATGCCTTTCTGTTAGGGTTTAAGGATTTCGCCGAATCGGAGGATCGTTTTGCCGCCAGCGGCGCCGCACCAGTTTCACCAGTTCCAGAATAAATAAGGGGATGGCGCCCAGCGCGAAAAGCAGGAGACAGTCGGTAAACGGCAGGTATGAAGTCTTCAGGAAGCGGCCCAGCATTTCGTTATGCTGACTCAGCACTTGCAGACCGAACGAAACGGCGATCACCACGACCAGGTTGAGGTTGGTGAAAAGGGAAATACGCCAGACCGGTTTGGTTTCGCTACGGGCGCCAAAGGCTCGCAACAGCTCGGCGAAGACCAGCACGGCGAAAGCATAGGTCCGTGCGATTTCCGTGGTTTCCGTCTTCAGGATATAGAAGTAAACCGCGAATGCCACACTGGCCGTAAGCAAGCCCGTAAAACCCATGGTGCGGAGAAAGTTAGCGGTGGTAATGCGCTCGGAACGGGCGCGCGGTTGGCGCTGCATTACGTCGGGATCGATGGGGTCGGTGGCCAGGCATAGGGCGGGCAAGCCATCGGTGACCAGATTGATCCACAGCAGGTGTATGGGCAGCAGGGGCGTCGGCAGACCCACGACCACGCAAACCGTCATCAGTAACAGCTCGCCGGTGTTGCCCGCCAGCAGGTATTGCAGGGTCTTACGGATATTGTCGTAGATGCCGCGCCCCTCTTCGACGGCGGCGACGATGGAAGCGAAGTTGTCATCGGTGATGATCATGTCCGCCGCCTGTTTGGTGACTTCCGTGCCGGCTTTGCCCATGGCGATGCCGATGTCGGCGCCCTTGATGGCCGGCGCATCGTTGACGCCGTCGCCGGTCATCGCCACCACCGCATCGTTGGCTTTCCAGGCGCGGATGATGCGCAATTTGTGTTCGGCGGTGACGCGGGCGTACACGGCGATTTCGGCTATACGCTGCTGCAGCTCTTCATCAGACAGCTTGTCCAATTCGATACCCGCGACCGCTGTGTTATCGTCGGTGGCAATGCCGATTTCCCGAGCAATCGCGGTCGCGGTGTGCGGATGATCTCCGGTAATCATCACCACGCGGATGCCGGCTGCGCGACATTTGCCGACGGCATCCTTGGCTTCCTGGCGCGGCGGATCAACCATGCCCGACAGGCCCACGAACACCAGATCCTGTTCAACGGCGTCGGCGACGAGCTCGGCGGATGAGTCGTTGTCCAGATCGCGATAAGCCGAACCGAGCACGCGCAGGGCTTGCTGGGCCATCGCGGTATTTTGCGCCACAATGGCTTGACGATCCTGGTCCGTCAGTGGACGGACACCGGCGCTGGTATAGAGTTTTGTACAGCGCTGCAACAGCACATCCGGCGCGCCATTGATGAAGGCGCGACATTGGCCATCCGGCAGTTTGCGGACCACCGTGCTCAGTTTACGATCGGAATCGAACGGTATTTCATGCTGTTTGGGCATCTCTCGCTCGATGCGTTCCCGGTCGCCGCCCGCTTTAGTCCCGCCCACTAATAACGCACCTTCGGTGGGGTCGCCCACGACTTGCCAGCTGCCTTTTTCCTGGGAAAGATGAGCGTTATTACACCCGAGTATGACCGTCGCCAGTTCAAGCAATGGCGCCTCGTGTTCCACGTCGATCTGCTTGCCGTCGATCAGCACTTCGCCTTCCGGCCCGTAACCTTCGCCGCTGACCTGATAACGCTGCCCGGCCACGAAAAGCGCGCGCACGGTCATTTGGCCCACCGTCAAGGTGCCGGTCTTGTCGGTGCAGATCACGCTAGTCGAACCCAGGGTCTCGACGGCGGACAATTTGCGCATCAGCGCATGGCGGCGGGACATGCGCACCACGCCAAGCGACAGCGCCACCGTGACCACGGCCGGCAACCCTTCCGGCACCGCTGCCACGGCAAGGCTCACCGAGGTCATGAATAACTCGAACAGCTCCGTGCCGCGCAGCAAGCCTAGGCCGAACAATAGCGCGACAACGCCCAGCGCCGTCCAGACCAGTATCTGTCCGAACGACTCAAGCTTTTTCTCCAGCGGGGTCTGTTCCTCCTCACCCGCTTCTGCAATCAAACCGGCGATACGGCCCAACTCGGTCTGCATCGCCGTGGCGACAACCACGGCAAGACCGGTACCCGCCGCGACGCTGGTACCCATGAACACCATATTGTCGCGGTCGGCCAGCGGGACGTCGATCTGTTCCAAAGTCTCGGAATGTTTGGTTTGCGCTAACGATTCGCCGGTCAGCGTCGCTTCGATGCATCTGAGCGAGGCGGCCTCCAGCAGCCGGGCATCGGCGGCGATCAGGTCGCCGGCTTCCAATGCCAGAATGTCGCCGGTAACGATTCCGGAGGCTGGAATCGACATGACTTTTCCATCGCGCCACACCTTGGCCTGGGGCGCGGTCATTTTCTTGAGCGCCGCGATGGACTTCTCGGCGTTGAACTCTTGGTAGAAGCCGATGACGGCGTTGAGGGCGACAATGGCGAGGATGGCGCCGGCATCCATCATTTCGCCCAGCAGGCCAGAGACGACACCCGCCACAATCAGTATCCAGATGATCAGGCTCTTGAACTGGTCGAGGAAAATCTGTAGCGGGCTGATGCGCTTGCCTTCCTTCAGCACGTTCGGGCCGTTGGCGGTAAGTCGAAGGGCCGCTTCTTGTGCCGACAGTCCTGTCGCTGAGGAATCGAGCTGTGCCAGCGTTTCCTCGACGGACAGCCTGTGCCAGGCTTGGGTTTTTGGCGGTTGTTCGGCGAGGGCGGGCGGTGGATTCATGTTAGGCAACCTTACCTAAACCATTGCAGCCGTTTGCGAAATTCTAACAATTTCTTCAGCAATATCCGCAGGTGAAAGCACAAAATCGATATACCCGCTTGCAATTGCGCTCTCAGGCATATCAGGTTGTTTGGCGGTATCCAGTTTCTGTGCGATGGTAATACCCCCGGCTTGTTTTATCTGGGACAGCGCTGCGGCACCATCTCCATCATAGCCAGAGACAATGATAGCGATCAATTTACCGTCCCAATTTTCTGCCAGAGAACGAAGAAATACCGTAATCACGTCCGGCCATCCTCGCGGTTTTGAGATCGGTTTTAAATGGAATTCTCCATCAAGAATATGCAAATCACGCTTTTCCGGAATGATGAACACATGGTTGGGTACGATATCTAATTTCTCCTTGATCAGTTCAACCGGCATCTGGGTGTACCGCGGGAGAATTTCGTGCAGCAGGGTGGATACGGTTCTCAGGTGATTGACAATGACAATCGCAATACCCAAATCGGGCGGCAGACTCTGTAGTAATTGTCTATAGGCGTCGAGGCCGCCGGCCGAACCACCCACGCAAACGACAGGAAAATCTTTTGCACACGCATTAGCTTTCATTGACAATTTCTCCATTGCTATGTGACAGGTCTCCGAACGGGCAGGCTGTAAAAGCACATTTTTTTAACATGTTGTGTAGCCCCTTTGTTTTCTCTGTGACTCGTTTTCCGAAACTTAATATTGTGTTCAGGGTTACTGGTTTATTTTCAACAATCGCGCGTTGATGGCTACGATTACCGTGCTCGCCGCCATCAGCACTGCACCCAGCGCGGGCGAGAGCAACACGCCCCATGCGTAAAGCGCGCCGGCCGCCAGCGGAATGGCCACGACGTTGTAGCCCGTGGCCCAGACCAGGTTTTGAATCATCTTGCCATAGGTGGCGCGGGAAAGCTGCACGATGGCCACGACATCCAGCGGATTGCTGCGCACCAGAATCACGTCGGCGGTTTCCACCGCTACATCCGAACCGGCGCCGATGGCGATGCCCACATCAGCCTGGGCCAGCGCCGGAGCATCGTTCACGCCGTCGCCAGTCATGGCAACCAAAATGCCTCGGGATTGGACCTGTTTCACTTTGGCGGCTTTGTCCTGGGGCAGAACTTCGGCAAAGTATTCATCTAGTCCGATCTGGTCCGACACCCACTTGGCCGTTGCTTTGTTATCGCCGGTGAGCATCATGCAGCGGATGCCCAAAGCCTTGAGTGCAGCTATGGCTTGCTTGGCCTCGGGGCGGATGATGTCTGCCAGAGCCATCGCGCCTTGCAACTGCCCGTCAACCAGAACAAACACGACCGTCTTGCCCTGGGCCTGCAATGGCTCGACCCGCTCGTCGTTCATGCTGATAGCTTGTTCTTGAAGGTAGCCGGGGCTGACCACTTTGATGTCTTTGCCCTCGACTCGGCCTTCCGCACCTTTGCCTGGGATGCTTTTAAAGTTTTCGACCGGCGACTTTTGCTCTGAAGATTCGGCAATAGCCTTGGCGATAGGATGTTCTGAATTTGCGTCCACGGAAGCCGCATACTTGCGCAGCGTTTGTGCATCGATGCCCTGCGCAAACACCAGGGTGTCGGTCACGCCGAATCGGCCTTCGGTCAACGTGCCGGTCTTGTCAAAAATAATGGCTTGCAACTTCCGGGCAGCTTCGAAAGCGCTGCGATTGCGAATCAGCAGGCCGTTGCTTGCGGCCAGCGCGGTAGAAACGGCCACGACCAATGGCACGGCCAGGCCGAGCGCGTGCGGACAGGTAATCACCATCACCGTGACGGCACGCTCAATGGCAAAGGCAAATTCCGTACTCATCAGAACCAGCCAGATGAAAAAGGTAATGCCGCCGCTGCCGAGCGCAATCAGGGTCAGCCACATCGCGGCAGTATCGGCCAGGTTTTGGGTTTTGGATTTGCTTTCTTGCGCCTGTTTGACCAGGTCGATGACCTGCGATAGAAACGAATCCTTACCGGTGCCCTTGACTTCTATGGTCAATGAACCTTCGCCGTTGATGGCGCCGCCGATGACCTTATCGCTGGTTTTTTTGCTGACGGGATTTGATTCCCCGGTGAGCATGGCTTCATTGACCGAACTCTCACCCTCGACAATGACACCGTCCGCGGGAACTTTCTCGCCCGGTTTGATCAGCACCTTGTCATTTACCACTAACTCGCCCAGAGGCACGTCTTTTACACTGCCATCCGGCAGGAGCTTGTGGGCGTCGGAGGGCATCAATTTAGCCAGTGCCTCCAGCGCCTTTGATGCGCCCATCACCGACTTCATCTCGATCCAGTGCCCCACCAGCATAATGTCGACCAGGGTGGCCAGCTCCCAGAAGAACATCTTGCCGGTCAGGCCAAACACCACCGCGCTGCTATATAGATAGGCGGTGGTAATGGCGACGGCGACCAGCGTCATCATGCCGGGCTGGCGGGATTTCAGTTCCTTGAGCAATCCCTTCAGAAACGGCCATCCGCCATACCAAAACACCGCCGAGGCAAAGCCAAACAACACATAAAGGTCGCCGGAAAAACCAATGACTTCCCGCAGTCCCACCAGCTTTTGCAGCATCGGCGAGAGCAGCAAAATCGGCAGGGTCAGGACCAGCGAGATCCAGAAGCGTTTCTGAAAATCGGCCGCCATGTGCGCATGGTGATCGTGATGATCGCCTCCTGCATGCGACATTTTGGTTTCAGGATTATTTTCAGTCGCGTGTTCATGATGCTTCATAACGGTCTCCTGGCATTGTTTATGATTGCTTCCAAGCCCTGATTAACCGCCCTCCACAATACTTTGAGCGGGCTTCGACATAGCTTTCTGCCGGCAATAGTGGAGACTTGGAACCAATCCCGCAGAACGTTCAGGGCTCAGCCGATCAAGCCGATGCCGTCTCGTTCATGATTTTAACGATGGTGTCTTCCACTTCCTGCGCCACTTCTGCCAGTTGCGGCGTGTTGAACATCGCCAGCAGCGTGCTGGGTTTCAATGTCGCCAACATGGTCTTACCGTCCTCCTCATAAACAGAAATGCGGCAAGGCAGTGCGGTGGAGACACTCATGTTTTCATTCAGCACTTTCTTCGCTTGTTGCGGTTGGCACACCTCAAAGATCAGGCATTCGTGGGCAAACTCCACGCCTTTCTTATTCATGGTCTCTTTCAGGTTGTGAACTTGCATGACACCGAAGTGATTCGCCTGGACGGCGGCCTGCAAGGCAGTCGCAGTGTCACTGACAGTTTTTTGCGTAGCACATTTAATCAGCATAGGTGTTCTCCTTTAATGATTTACAGTTCGCGTCGAAATGACTCCGAGCCCCGACTTATTTTTCGGTCAGTTTGAGAATAGCGACGACCAGCAAAATTACCAGCAACACGCCGGTCACAGGCCAAAGCCAAAGCCACATCCCGCCACTTAGGATTAAGCTAAGAATAACTTCCCGATATGGTTCCCATGCTCTGCGTGGGAACCCTGTCAGGGACGCTCCAGCGTCCCGAACCGCAGAGCGGTTCAGTCTTCATTCCCACGCAGAGCGCGGGAACGATAGTGCAGAGCCTGGAAGTTATTCGAAAAAGTCACCAACATAACAGTACTCCTCAAATAAACAATTTAGTGACTATCCGGCAACGACAGGAATGCAGTGTTCCGAACTTTTCCCACTCGAATCATCGCTGCCATAAAATATGAGCCGCTTCCAGCGGAACCGCCACGTCGTTGCGCTGTGGAATCACGCGAGCGGTATAGTCCGTCGCCGGGCGGCCCGCGGGCACGTGTGCCCGATAGGCGTAGCCATTGATGGCCCCCACCAGCTGCCGCACCTGCGCCATCTCCACGCGTTCAGGCGGCGTACCGTCAACGCCGTTGGCATAAAGCTCGACTCGCAGTGAAGCCGGGTCTAGGTCGTCGAAATACACTTGAACCTCAAATACATGCTGCTCACCATCAGTTTCAAGCTTCACTTCGCCAAAGTGAAGAGCGCTCCACTTTTGCGCCAGATCTCGCTGCCAATTAACCATCTCTGTGCCGATTGCGCCTTTATCGGCAGCCCGCGCAAGGTAAGCCGAGGCCACCGGGAGGTAGTATTGCTCCGTGTATTCGCTGACCGCCCGATTGGTGGAGAAGTGGGGTGTCAACCGCGCCATACTTTCCCGCATGCGCGCCACCCAGGCCGTGGGAATGCCTTGTTCGTCGCGCGTATAGAATTCGGGAATCACCTCATATTCCAGCAGGTCATAAAGGGCTTCGGCATCTTGCGCATCCCGAGCCGGATCGTCACCGTGCTCCTGGCCATCCCCCAATGCCCACCCCACTTCCGGTGTGTAGGCTTCCGCCCACCAACCGTCCAATTCCGATAGATTGATGCCGCCATTGACCAGCACCTTCATGCCGCTGGTTCCACACGCTTCCCAGGGACGGCGCGGCGTGTTGAGCCAAACATCCACGCCCTGCACCAACTGCTCGGTCAAATGCATGTCGTAGTCGCTGAGGAATATTACATGCGGATATACCTCGGGGCGCCGGATGAAATGCATCCATTGTTGGATTAGGGCTTGGCCGGCCTGGTCCTCCGGATGGGCTTTACCCGCCATGACGAGTTGTACAGGGCGTTGCGGATTGGTCAATAGGCGCAGTAGCCGTTCCGGATCGTGGAGCAGCAGATTCGGTCTTTTGTAGGTCGCGAAGCGGCGTGCAAAACCCAGCGTCAAGGTATTGCAATCAAACAGATGCTTCGCTCCCTCAACCCTCTCGGGTGGCGCGCCGGCAATGGCCAGTTGCCCGGAAAATCGTTCACGGACGTAGTCGACGAACGACCGGCTGGCGGCGGTGCGAAATCGCCATAGCTTGGCGTGGGAGACTTTGCGAATGTCTTGTTCCAGGGTTTCTGTTGCACCCAACCAACGATTCTTGCCACAGACTTCCGTCCAAAGATCGTCGGCCTCTGCCGAATCCCAGGATGGCATATGCACCCCGTTGGTTACGTAGCCGACCGGAAATTCATCCGCCGGCCAGTTTGGAAACAGCGGTTCAAACAGCTGCCGACTGACTTTTCCATGCAAGCGACTCACGCCATTGACCGCCCCGCTGCCTCGGATTGCCAGATAGGCCATATTGAAAAGTTCCGATGAGTCGTTCGGATTCTGACGCCCCAGGGCTAGCAAATCATGGACTGTCATGCCAAGATTTTGCTCGGCATAAGCACCGAGGTATTGCTTGATGAGGGCCGGATCGAAACGGTCAAAACCGGCGGCCACTGCCGTGTGCGTAGTGAAAAGGTTCCCAGCACGGGTTACGGCAAGTGCGACTTCGAAGGATTGCGCGGTCTCCTGCATGTAACTGCGAGCGCGTTCCAACACGGCGAAGGCCGCATGTCCTTCATTCAGGTGACAGACTTCCGGCTGTATGCCAAGTGCGGCAAGCAGTCTCCATCCACCTATCCCAAGCAGTAGCTCCTGCTTGAGGCGCAACTCCGGCCCACCGCCATACAGCTCGCTGGTAATGCCGCGATGCGCCGGAAAGTTTGCTGCGTCATTGCTGTCCAGCAGATAAAGCTTCACTCTGCCAACCTGGACTTGCCAGGCGCGCAACCAGACCGAATAACCCGGCAAGTCTATCTCCAAGCGCAACCACTCGCCATTCGCTTGGCGCAATGGCGTGATCGGCAATTGTCCAGGGTCGTTATACGGATATAGAGCCTGTTGCCTGCCATTCGTATCAAGCACTTGGCGGAAATAACCTTGCTGGTAGAGCAAGCCCACACCAACCACCGGCACACCCAGGTCACTGGCGGCTTTGAGTTGATCACCGGCGACATTGCCGAGCCCGCCCGAATAAATGGGCAAAGCCTCGCTCAACATAAACTCCATGCTGAAATAAGCGACACAGGTCAGGGAACCCTGCGAATGATTGCGCTGAAACCACGCGGGCGTCTCGATAGATTGCCGCCTATTCTGCACCAGCTCATCAACGTTCTTACGAAAAACGGGATCAGCCAACACGCGCTCGATCCGGTCGCGCGCGACCGTCTGCAGGACCACCCAAGGGTTCTGCGTAAGTTTCCACAGCGTAGGATCAAGCTGCCGCCATATCTGGTCGGTGGCATGGTTCCACGACCAGAACACATCCAGGGCCAGTTCCGCCAGGGCATCGAATCCTTCGATTTCCGTGGGTAACAGATTGTAGAGCGGGTGACTGGCACGAGTTTGTTTGCTCATGGTTTCTCCTTTAATTCTGTCTCGAATGGAATTCCGAGCTCCTGCGGGAATGAAAGTGTCGCCGCGATCTGGGCGTCTATTAGGGCTGATCGACGGCAGTGGCAAAGCCGGGACAATATCATCGTTGTCTGTCGTCCAAACGCCGCCATTGAGCGTCTTAGGAACCGGAAAGTTTTGTGACCGGCTAATACGCTGCTGCCGTTGTCGAAAGATGCTGTCAGCTCATTGCGGAGTATTCTTAATGGCCGACGACTCTGCCGCAGTTAGCAGGCATAAAAGCGGCGGGTTATTCACCCGCCACTCTATGCAATATCGAACCCTAGGGTCTGCTATTGTGCAGCTTTCAGATGCGTTACGGCTTCTTCTGCGGCTTTCTTGGCTAAGTCGGCATGCCCCATCTTGCCGTGCTCGATGGCCCCTTCCAGGCTTGTGATTCCTGCATCCAGATGTTCATCGGCGGCTTTCGCATGGGTTTTCGCCACCTCCGCATGTTCGGCGATAGCCTTGCCATCGGCGGCTTTAACAGCGGCCTCAGCGTGCTTGAGCGCTTGCTCCATGTGGCTTTCCGCAGCGTAAGCGCCAAACGAACAGACGCTCAAAACGATACCTGCCCATAAACCGGTGGGATTGATGTTGGTAAGTTTCATATTCATTTCCTGTAATTAAGAGTTTGAGGGTATCTCATTGCAATTGTGTAGCAGGCCAGCCAATGCAGACTCGGCTACACAGCTCAGTAGTGTTAGTGCTTGTTTTAGTCGTCTCCCTTGATATCTTCCTTGAGATCACTCAATCCTCCTTGCGCCTTGCCGACGTTTTTTTGAACTTTCCCTTCTAACTCCATACCTTTGCCGTCCAGTATCACGCCGGCAGCTTCCTTGACTTTACCTTTAGCCTCTTCGACTCGGCCTTTGATTTGATCTTTATTCATGATTGCCTCCTGACAATTATTGAGCCATGACCGGATAGCCATAAATGAAGCAGTGAATGATGTTTCCCATCGCTCAATAAAAAACAATACACTCAACATTGAATTCGGTCGGTGCGGCAGCGCACATAGACATAGAGCGGCCACTGTGAGATTTTCCGGTCAACCCTTTTATCCGATAGCGGCGTTAATACCTCAACGGTTCAGGTTAAGGCAGATATACTTTTGCGCGGTCATGTTTGCGGATTTTATGACGAGGCTATTTTGTTCGAGAGCAAGGCGCGAAAACAGGCGCATAGCAAGCTATGTAACTGTTTTCGCAACGCAGCTATCGGACAACAGAGCAAGTTAGAAAACCGCAAATGTGGCCGTGCGAAGTATATATACCCCTCGGTGAGCTGCTGCATTACCCTATTGTGTATCACTGATTGCGATCTTATGTTCGATAGCGTACGGACGTCATCTGTTGTTATGGTTAAAATTAGCCCACGGTTTCTAAATCATTCCAACAAAAGGGGCTCGGGGATTTGATAAAAACCACTGGCCGGATAGTTCTAATAAATGGGACCAACAACGCGAAGAGCTGAATCAGCTTTATAACGTTAATCCTGACAGGGAATATACAAGTCAATAGCGCTGATTGAAACAGCGCGGCAATAAACCTTAAACAAGAGGACAACAGAGATGAGCTGGAATCAAATAGAAGGTAATTGGAAGCAATTCAAAGGTAAGGCTAAGGAGACATGGGGCGACTTGACCGATGATGAACTCGATCAAATCGCCGGCAAGCGCGATATACTCCTTGGCAAAATCCAAGAAAAATACGGGATCGCGCAAGACGAGGCCGAAAAGCGTGTCAAAGAATTTGAGGACTCGCTTGATTGAGCGTTAGTTTCATTTTATGACTCTAGTAAAATGAGCACAGTCAAAATCATGGCAATCGTGCTGATCATAGCCGGGATCTTAGGACTGGTGTATGGCGGTTTCAGCTATACCCGGGAAACCCAGGAAACCAAGATAGGTCCATTCGAGTTATCCATTAAAGACAAACAGACGGTCAATGTGCCCGTCTGGGCAGGTGTGATGGCGATAGCGGCAGGCGGCGGACTCCTGCTTTTTGCCAGCAAGAAGAGCTAGCGGCTAAACCGATGAATCGTTCAACGGGTGACCCAGCCGTACTCATATGAGCACTAGATTTCGGCACTCCCTGCCGGAATGAAAGCAGCTATTTACCATCGAACTTTCTGTTAGGCGCTTAGGAGGTAATAATTGATGAACCAACCTGTGGAAAAATTCGGGGCGCCGACCCACGACGGCTTCTATCGGCTGATTCAGAAGAAAATATCCGACTATCAGCTCAAAATCCCATTAGAAATACGCTTATGGGGAGGTCAAACTTATCGCTTTGGAAATGACGAACCGGCGGTCAAAGTTTTAGTGAACGATCGCAACGGCTTAAAAGCGTTGCACCAACTCGATGAATTGAGAATCTGTGAGGCGTATATGAACGGCAGCTTAGATGTTGTGGGCGATATGCTGGGATTTGTCAGCCTCCGACGAGCGTTGCGCGACAGTCATCCGCTCCATACGCTGTGGCGGCGGATCGAGCCGTGGTTCATGGGGCGGGTTCCGACCGACCGCCAGGCCATCGCGGCCCACTATGATTTTCCCAGCGAGTTTTATCTCAAGTTTCTGGACCCGACCCGCTGTTATTCCCAGGCTGTGTTCGAAAGCGACGACGAAACTCTGGAAACGGCGCAGCGCCGCAAACTGGATTTCGCCATCGAGTCCTGTCGATTGAAGCCGGGAGATCGCGTTTTGGATGTCGGTGGCGGCTGGGGCAGCTTCATGGAACACGCCGGGCAGCGCGGCATTCAGGTCACCTCCCTGACCATTTCTCACGAATCGGAGAGATTTCTGACGGATTTGATTCATCGACGCCAACTGCCCTGTCGAGTGTTGAACCAGGACTATTTCGATTACGTCTCGCCCGAACCCTACGATGCAATTGTCATTCTGGGGGTGATGGAACACCTTCCCGATTATCCCGCCGTACTGCGGCAGTTCCAGAGACTGTTGAAACCCGGGGGGCGGGGGTATCTCGATGCCAGCGCTTTCCGGGAAAAGTATGCCAAGCCTTCTTTCATTGCCCAGTATGTGTTTCCGGCGGATCATGCCTATTTTTGCCTGCATGATTTTCTGACGGCGGTGGCAAAAACGCCGCTCGAGGTGCTGACAGTCCACAACGATCGCCACAGCTACTTCCTCACCTGCAAGGCCTGGGCCGAGAAACTGGAACTCTCCCGAGATGAAATCATCCGCCGATGGGGCGAAACGCTCTACCGTCGTTTCCGACTCTATCTCTGGGGTTCGGCCTATGGTTTTCTCAGCCACAGTATAGAAGCATTTAGGGTGGTTTTAGAACGTCCTCGGTAGCCTCTTGAAGAGCCCCAGGCAGAACAGGGGTTTATTACCCATACGCATCAAGCTAAGCGCAACTCGCCAGCAATTCCCATCAGTTTGAACGTTTTAGCGGTGTTTAGGGCATGGGGGGTGTCTATCGAGGAACGCCGTTCACCCAGCACCTAAATTATGCTGGAATGTAAAATATAGTCCAGTAGCCATGGAAATTTAGGTGCTGGGTAAACCCATCCCTGGGGGCTTGACGGCAGCATCCTTGCTGCCGACATCCTCGCCAAACACCCCCCAAGCCCTCTTTGTTATCTAAATTGGGAATTGCTGGCAACTCGCCGTTGCTAAATCCCCGGCCTGAATCTTTCAATCCTATGCCAAACTAAAAAACCAATACGTTCTGGGCGGGATGAATAACCCGCCCCGCCCAGAATTGAAGGAAGCCATAGAGACCTTCCTATGACCACTTTTCGTCAGCTAACGGCGAAAACCAATCCACCATGAGGAAATTCCGGCATCATCAAGGTTCTATGCAATTGATAATAGCGGGATTGTGAAATCGCATTCACTTACTCGATCCAAATACTTTGCTGCCTCTTGTCATTCTATGACTTCTACTACATGGGCCTTCGACCTCGAATGATGCGAAGCACAATCACGATGACGGCAATGACCAACAGAATGTGAATGAATCCTCCCAGCGTGTACGACGAGACCAAACCAAGCAGCCAAAGGATAATCAAGAGGATTGCTAGCGTTTCAAGCATGATTGCTTCTCCGTAAGGGGCCGTCCATTGACGGCATTTGCATTTCATAGCCGGCAGCGCTGCCGCCGACCAAACACTGGCCAAAGAGGGCTTCCGAAATGAAACCTTATGAAAGCCCTCCGACTGAGATCAAGGCTACGGATTTCCGATATTAAACCTCGGAATTCCACTCAACACGCCAAAAGCACTCAGAAGCCACAAAACCACCACGATAATCACTACGACGTTCAGAATCTGCTTGATGCGCGCATCCATGGGGATATAGCTGTTGACCAGCCACAACAGCAAACCGACGACGATAAGTACTACCACAAGTGAAATTAAATCCATAGTTTTCTCCAAAAAAATGATTGATGTATATTTCCATACCCAAGATTGAATCGCGGCGGCGCACGGAACAAGAAATCATGCCAAATGATTAACCCAGCACCACCCGCACCTGATGCAACTGCTTGTCCTCCTGTAAAGTAATGCTATTACCGTTTGTCTGGCGTACTCCGTCCAGCTCTATCATGGCGATACCACGCGCCACCCCATTCGGATTTTCAACCGAGATTTCATAGCGGGTCGTTTCGTGCTGATAAACAATGCTGTAACCGCTCCAACTCTTGGGAATACAGGGATCAAAAACCAACTTGTCGGCGCGGACGTTTAATCCTAATATCCATTCCATGCCAGCACGATAAAACCACCCCGCGGCTCCCGTATACCAGGTCCAACCGCCTCGTCGGACGTGGGGTGGCTCGGCATAGATGTCCGCCGCCAGCACATACGGTTCGACTTTATAGGCATAAACGCCGGTCCGGGTGCTCGTGCGCTTGACCGGATTCAGTATGCGCAGCAATTCCGCCGCCTGATCACCTTCACCGAGCATGGCAAAGGCAATGACTGACCAGATGGCTGCGTGGGTATATTGCCCACCGTTTTCCCTTATGCCAGGCGGATAGCTTTTGATATATCCCGGATCCCGCTCGGTGTTGTCGAAGGGCGGGGTAAACAGCAATATCAGGTCATCGCCATAGCGAACCAGGTATTCACGGACCGAAGCCATCGCTCGCCGCGCTCTTTCGGTCTCGGCGGCGCCGGACATAACACCCCAGCTCTGCGCGATCGAATCGATGCGGCACTCGGAATTGACGGCGGAGCCGAGAGGCGTACCGTCATCATAATAAGCGCGCCGATACCACGCTCCGTCCCATCCTTCAGCTTCCACCGCAGCCTTCAGTTGGCTGGCGTGTGCGCGCCAGCGGCTGGCCCGTTCCCACGCCCCCCTCCTCTCCGCCACGCTGGCGAATTCGGACAGCGTAGCAATCAGAAACCACGCCAGCCAAACGCTCTCGCCCTTACCCTGGTTGCCGACCCGATTCATGCCGTCATTCCAGTCGCCGCTACCCATCAGCGGCAACCCGTGCGAACCTGTTGCCAGGCTCAAATCGAGCGTCCGTGCGCAGTGCTCGAACAGGCTGGCTTGTTGCAGTGACTCGGTCGGCTGGTAATAAGCGTCATCCTGCTCCGGCTCCAGCATGGGCCCTTCCAGAAACGGAACCCTCTCGTCCAGTACCTCGAAATCGCCGCTCACCTTGATATAATGAGATACGGCATAAGGCAGCCAGATTCGATCGTCGGAAAAACGGGTCCGCACGCCGCGCCCGGTCGGTGGATGCCACCAATGTTGCACATCGCCCTCGTTGAACTGGCGCGCAGCAGCGCGCAGAAGATGAGCGCGGGTCAGGTCGGGCCGGGCGACCGCCAAGGCCATGCAATCCTGCAGTTGATCGCGAAAACCAAATGCCCCGCCCACCTGATAAAAAGCGGCTCTGGCCCATAAGCGGCAACTCAGGGATTGATACAGCAACCAACGGTTTAACAGTAGATCGAGTTCCTGGTCCGGCGTTTTCACCTGAACCTTGCCTAGCACTTGTTCCCACGACTGCTTCACTTGGATAAAGATTGACGCCATATCGGTCGCTCGATAGCGCCGGACCAACTCACGAGCATGGCCGCGGTCATTGCCCTGCCCCAGCAGAAAGACGATCTCGGCGCGCCCGTTAGACTCGAGTTCGATCTCCGACTCCATTGCCGCGCAAGGATCCAGTCCGGCACCTGCCCGATTTTTCAGCGCCTTGACAGCCAGCAAGCCCGCAGGTGCATCTAGGCAGCCGTTGCGGCCGATGAATTCGACCCGATCGGCAGTCCATCCGCTCTGCAGCCCGCCGAGATCGGCGAAGGCGATACGCTGGCCGAATTCCGCATCCCATGAATTATAAGCAAACAGGGCTCCCGTTTCCGGGTCATGTTCGGTGATGACATGCGCAGCGGTCACTGACCGCGAAGCGCCTAGCACCCATTCTACGTAAGCCGCGACTGTCAGCTTACGGGCTCGCCCGGAAACGTTCGTCAGCGTCAAAACCGAGATCTTGACCGGATCGTCCGGACTGACGAATTGCAGCAGCTCACTATGAATCCCGTGGGACGCATGCTCGAAACGGCTATAGCCTTGCCCGTGGCGAATCAGGTAACTGGCATTGTCGACCCGGATCGGCAGAACGGTCGGGCTCCATAATTCGTTCGTCTCATCGTCACGCAAATAGAACACTTCTCCAGGTGGATCGCTGACCGGGTCGTTCGACCAGGGCGTCAACTGATTTTCGCGGCTGTTACCGGACCAGGTGCAACCGCTGCCCAACTCCGAAACCATAAAGCCGAACTCGGCATTGGCGATCACATTGACCCAGGGGGCCGGAGTCCACTGGCCCTGATCGAGCACGATCACGTATTCGCTTCCGTTTTCGGCAAAACCGCCGAGTCCGTTGAAGCATTCTAGCGAAGGTAGCGCCAATGCGGGTGAATCGGCGTCGGGAGCGGACAACGCTTTAGGCGCGATGAAATCCCCCCCCGGTCGGCGGCGGCGCAACAGTTGTTCGGCCAAGGTACCCCGACTGCTGACCAGCTCCGCGCGCGCGGCCGTTTGCAGCAACCTTCGTTGTTCCGACGAAATCTGGTCGATCCGCAGCACAAAAATCCCGGCCTGGCCATTATGCTCATGATGGCCAGAATGCGCCTGATTTTCCCGCACCATACCCTCCAGCAGAGTCTGCAGATCGTCGGCGTAAGACAACTCCTTTTCGTTCAAGATCACCAAGTCGACGGCAAGCCCCTTGATGCACCAATATTCGTGGGCGCGAAGCAACTGTTCAACGATGGCGCGGTCTTCGGGCTCGGTGACCCTCAACAAGACAATGGGTCGATCGCCCGAGATACCAAACCGCCACAGCTCGGTGACGTTCAAGGTATTCATCCGCATTAACTTATTGGGTGGCCGCAGCGAGGAATCGGCATAGATCAAATGGTTAGCCAGATCCTGAAATAGCTGAGCCTCATCCGGTTTGGTGCGCAAATAATGCAACTGCACATGGGCGTGAGTCCAGGCCAAGGCGGACACGCGGTCCCATACAGACACGTTGTGGTATTTGTCGGCCAGTTCCTCCGCCGCTTGACGCGAGGCGGCGACCAGCGTGGTGAAAGTCACGTGTACGGTTGCACCCGCGGCGATGCTCACTCGCGTGCGGAGACTGAATATCGGATCGAGAACCGCGCCCACCGTATTGGTCAGCGGGCGGCCATCCATCACCGCAATCGGTTCCCGCAGGGTTTGTCCGCGCCCGACAAAGCGGGCCCGATCGGTTTCGTATTGGAGCCCGTCGCCGGTCTGGCGTTCGGCCAGCACATGAACCGCCCAAAGGTTAGGGCCGCTGGCCGCACGCTGGCGTCGCTGCGCAATCAGTGCATGGCTATGGGACAGAAACTCGGTGTGGACGAATAGATTGGAAAAGGCCGGATGCGAGATGTCTGCAGGCATAGCTGCAAGTACCACCTCCGCATAGGAGGTGATTTCGATTTCGCGTGTGCGCATGCCATTATTGGTCAAACTCAGGCGGCGGATTTCCGCATCATCCTCGGGAGAGACGACAATCTCCAACGTACTGACCAAGTCACCGTCGGTACGAGTGATGCGCGCACGGTCTTCGACAAAGAGCACTTCATAGCCGTCGGGAGGCTTCGCCGTCGGCTGGTAGCCAGCAGACCACACCTGGTTGCTTGCGACATCGCGCAGATAAAGATAACTGCCCCAAGCATCCTTTGTCACGTCTTCGCGCCAACGGGTTACCGCCAAATTACGCCAAAGACTGTAACCCGATCCGGCGGCGGTGATCATTACCGAGTAACGGCCGTTGGACAATAGGTGCGTGGAAGGCGCCGACGACATCGGCGAAGGCACGCGCCGAACCGGTGGTTGCACGGTTTCCTTGACTTCGGCGAGGGCCTGCAGCAACGGTAGGGTGCTGGACTCCGCACCGCGTGGGATGCGTTCCTGCAGCAACAAATCGGCCGCCTGGATCAACGGCGCGCGATGGAAGCGATGCCGCATCGCACCGTCATGCACCGCATTAGTGAAAGCCACCAGCGACATACCCTGGTGGTGGGCCATATAGCAACGCACCACCGCCACCCGCTGGCCTTCCGCAAGCCGGATCGGAGTATAATCGAGCGCCTCGTAGAAGCCAAAGCGACCCAGAGCCCCTTCCTTTTGCAAACGCGCGAAATTTTCCACTGCGGCATGCGGCAGGTACATCGCCGCTAAGGCCGTTGCATAGGGGGCAACCACCAATTCTTCGCCGAGTCCCCGCTTCATCCCGAGGCCGGGCACGCCGAAAGCGGCATACTGATAGGTGAGGAACAGGTCGCGGCCATTGAAAGCCGACTCCGAAATGCCCCACGGCACGCCCCGTTCCTGGCCATATTCGATCTGCCGCTGCACCACCAAGCGGCAGGTCTGATCCAGCAGACTGTAACGTGGGGTAAAGGTCACCAGGGAAGGCATCAGATATTCGAACATCGATCCCGACCATGACAGCAACACGGCGCCATGCGCGGCGCGTGTCACCCGGCGGCCAAGATGAAGCCAATGGGCGCTCGGCACATCGCGCTTGGCGATCGCGATGAAGCTGGAAAGGCGCGCCTCGGAAGCCAGCAGATCGTAATAGCTGGTATCGAGGGCTCCCTCCGTCACACGGTAACCGAGCGAGAACATGTGACAATCCGGGTCATAGAGAAAACGAAAATCCATCTCTTGGAACAAAGTTTCCAACTGGGCCGTCATGCCCTCCAGCCGTTTCGTGAGTTGATCCGCTTGCTCTCCGGCGCGCCGCAGCAGCACCGCCAGCGCATTTTTCTCATCGAGCGCCAGGATTCCCTCCGGCATTACCTCGAACTCAGCCAAAGCCAAAGCGTAACAGCCGGAGAAGTCACTCAGGCGGAGATCCAGGGTCAGCTGTTTCCTAAGCCCCGCAGGAAGAGGGCCCGCGAAATTGATCCAGGGAACCAGACTTTCCACATCGCGTGCGTGAGAACGAATATCATCGCGCAACAAGGTCGCCCATGCCAGCACTTCACTGTCGTCCGCATCGCCGCGTTCGTCGGCATAGGCGCGCGCCAGGTCTAGCTGAGTATCGGCGACCAGTGTCAACTGCCGCCACAGGTGACTCCAACCGGCCAGATCGGCTGGATGGCTTGCCAGCAGTTCTTCGAGCACGGTTCCTTGCTGACGCAGCTCTTTCAGAGTAACCGTATGCGTACGCCGGTCATCAGTGATTTCGGCGAGAGCCGCCATGAACAGTCGACACGTATCCGTCAGACCGGTCTGCGCGGTGGCCAACGCAAGCGGCCGTCTCAGCGTTTCCCGACAGACCTCGGCCAGCGCCAATAGATGCGCCGCCAGATTGCCGCTGTCCACGGTCGATACATACCGGGGTTCCAGCATGTGCAGATCGCGGGTATCGTACCAATTATAAAAATGGCCGTGTAGACGCGGCAGCGCGTTGAGTGTCGTCAGCGTGGCTTCGAGCCGGTCGACGGTGTCGATCAGTCCGAGCCAGCCGAAATCCCGGGCGGCCGCCACGGACAGCAAGTAGAGGCCGAAATTGGTCGGCGAGCTGCGATGAGCAATGACGGGATCAGGGGTTTCCTGAAAATTATCCGGCGGCAGATGGTTTTCCTCCGCCGTTACGAAAGTGGTGAAAAAACGCCAAATACGCCGACCGGTCAAGCGCAATTGCACGGTATCCTCGGGCTGCAGGGACTCGGCCCGATCGAGTCCGGGCGGGAGACTCAGCCCGCGAGCAATAACCGGCGCCAACCACCATAACAGCAGAAACGGTGCCGCGAACATGATTCCGGCCGGATTGAGAAACAAAACTATGCCGCCGGCGCCAATCACCACTATTGACGAGTGGCTTAAGGGTCGGATCAGGCTCGTTAGCGCATGACCGGCCGTTTCCTTTGCCTGCAGGGCGGTGACCCACCTCAACAATTGGCGCCGAGTAATAAACAGCCTCACTAATGTACTGCCGATGGCGTCCAGCATCATCCAGGCATGTTGGGCGAGTAAAGTCAGCGCCACCAGACTGTTGCCTAGCGCCCAAAGCACATTTTCAACCGCCGCTCGCAGATGGGTGCCCAGCGAGATGCCCGGCCGGGGCCAGATGAAGATACCCATGCTCGCCATAATCGCGGGTAAGCCTATTGCCGCCAACACAAATCCGACTAGAAAAGCCTGCGGTGCATGCGGGATAGTCCAAGATGCGACCAACATAAAAAAGGCAGCCGGAGCCGATAGGGATCGGCGCAAATTGTCGAGCATCTTCCAGCGCCCGATCATCGGGAGATCCTTGCCGCGGGTTCCGAATATCCAAGGTAACAGTTGCCAATCACCCCGTGCCCAACGGTGCTCCCGTGATGCGGCGACCTCGGTGTGGGATGGGAATTCCTCGAAAAACTCGAGATCGTTTACCAACGCGCAACGCACGTAGACGCTCTCGAATAAATCATGACTGAGCTGAGTATTGTCCGGCACTCGTCCGGCCAGCGCAGCTTCGAAGCTGTCGACGTGATACAGACCTTTGCCGCTGTAAGTGCCGAGTGCGAACAGATCCTGATAAAGTTCGGATACCGAGCTGGCGTAGGCGTCGGTGCCGGAAGCGCCGGCAAACATCCGGTGAAATAGCGAACGCTCCTGTCGCTGCGGCAGAGTGGACGTCACGCGTGGCTGGAGAATACCGTAGCCATTCACGACACGCTGGGATTTGGAGTCGAACACCGGCCGATTCAATGGATGGGCGGCCACCCCTACCAATTGAGCGACGATACCCATCGGCAACTTGGTGTCGGCATCGAGGGTAATGACATAACAAACGCCGGGGGGAGCCACGGCAGGCTTGCCGTCAATCGGCAGGAAAGATGTATCGACAGCGCCCCGCAATAGGCGATTGAACTCATGCAGCTTGCCGCGCTTGCGTTCCCACCCCATCCACTTGCCTTCGCCGGGATTCCACAAGCGTTTACGGTGGAACACAAAAAAGCGCTGTTCGCCATACTTGGCATTGAGTGCGGCGACTGCGCTAGTCGCTATATTCAATAACTGCTCATCGTTGGGCAGGGTTTCCTGCTCCGCATCTCGCCAGTCGGACAACAAGGCAAAGCGCACCTCACCATCCGGATTGGACAGATAGCGTATTTCCATCTGCTCGACCTGTTCCTTAACCCCGGACTCACTGGTGAATAGCGTCGGGACGACGACATAGGTGCTCAAACTCTGTGGCACACCACCATCCTTCAGGTCGAGCCTTGGCAGATGGAATGGCGGAAAGCCGGCAATGATGAGCCGGTTCAGCAGGCCGACGGCGATATCCGATGCCGGAAACGCGCCGAGCAGCATCAGCAGGAACAGCTGAAAGCCGCTGAGCCCGGCGGCGATACAGACACTCGAAAGCAGTGTCATCAGCAACAGTGTCGCCAGGCCGAGACTGCCCACATAAGCGAATTCAGTGTGAGCGATATAGGCGCGCAGCAGCCATTGCTTGAACGAAGGTCGAAAGCCGACTTCCGGTTCGAACGCGTAACGGCCGGCACTGATCAAGTAGTAGCCCGGTTCCTGCAAGCGTTCGTCGCTGGGGAATTGTTCTTTGGCGCCCTGAACCTTGGCGATCACCCTGCGGGCGATCTCCACCTCCGAATACGGCGAGCGCTTGGCGAGATCTTCAATGGCGTGGCGGTAACGATCGCGGGTCAGAAAATCCATTGCCGCGTAACCTTCGTGAGTGCGCAGACAGGCATCCACCAGGCTCGCCTCCTCGACGAACCGAGGCCATTCGAACGCGGTGATGGCGCGCATGCTGATGATGATGTTACGGACCGTCCAGTTATCTGCGATCTGGCCGGCGTGTTCCCGGTGCACGATTTCATCGAGACTGACGCCTTGCTCGTCCAACCAGTCATTCAGGAAATCGAGGGACAACGCGGTGCCCGAATGAGGATCGTGCGAACGCTGCAGAATTTGAACCGCGTAGGCTTGACGCAATTCGGCGGCGGGCAATTCCGGCACAGGAAGCGGCAATTCCGCCTTATCGCTTTGAGCGGCGTGCTGCTCGACCTGATCGACATACTCATCCGCCAACCGACGGCCGTTTTGGGAGCGCATGATGCGAACCGCCAAACGGCGCAGATTCTCGACCAGCAATACCCGCAGCGTAATCGGTATCGCCCATAATTCGCCCAGCGTCAGAGGTTGAACGTTTTGATAGGCCCGTACGAAATGCGTCAGCAACCCCGGGTCGAAGCGACTGTCAGTATGGGCCACCAAGGCCCAGGCGATGCCGTAGATGCGAGGATAACCAGCCAGTACGCCCTCTGCCAACTTGGGCAGTTCCCGATAATAGGATTCCGGCAAATCGATTTGAATGTCAGCGACCTGCTCTTCGATCACATGAAAATTATCCAGGAGCCATTCGGCCGCCGGCGTGATGGAGTGTTGCCCACGGACCTCCTTGGCGACGGCTTGGTAAGCTTCCAGCAACACCCAGGAATTCTCGCGCACCCTAGGGATCAGTTGCTTCCCTTTATTACGGTCACTGATTTTTTGCGCTTTCGCCAAACTCACCGCATGCTGTTCCAGTCGTTCGGTGCTAAACAACTCGAAACGGATGGGCGCTTCGTCACCTCCCGGATGATCGAGCCTAACACGTCGCCTTTGATCTCGTCGCCTAGCCATGGTTTACTTCTCCAAGCTCAAATAAAAATACGCGAGCGCCTACTTTGTGATTGATCGACTCACTAAAGCGATAACCTCATATTGCTTTAGGGGCTGGGCGGGGCGGGTTATTTAACCCGCCCCAAACGTTTAACTTACGCTAGTCACGGCTGAATCGTTCAGGACCTCGTTGACCCGCATTTCGCATAGCGATATGCGGACTACTTGCGCCGCGGCTCCGCCAAAGTCTGCCCGTAGGAGGCCCGTCCTCGGGCCGAATGGCTCTTTTCGCGCCGAGGGCGGCGCTCCTACGCAAAGCACCGTCTTGCCTTCGGATGTTGAACAGCGTGAAGCGCATCAAAAACCGGTGCGCTTCCTATCGTCAGCACACCCTACCGCATCGTAGGGCGGCTTCGCGAAGCAAGCCGCCAAAAACCGCCACCGGGGCAAAATTGGCCGTGCACGCGGGGTGGGGTATTTAACCCGCCCTAAACGTTTAACTTACTTTAGGCGTATTTTTTGCCACTCATTCATTTAATGAGGTAGCCCTGGTCTCTCAGCGCCCGGTAGTTGACCCGCATAGCGGAAAAGCCCTTCGCGGCTAGATTACGCCCAATAAGACCAGGATCAGTAAGATGATCAGTATTGCCCCGAGTCCGCCGCTGGGCCCATACCCCCATCCCCGGCTATACGGCCAGACAGGAATAACGCCAACGAGGATCAGGATAAGAATGACGAGTAAGATTGTACCGATTGACATGACAGACTCCTGTTAGGATAAAGATTCTTGGATAGCGCCTCACGTAAGATTCTGGTGCATGAGCCCAGGATCCGACGAGGATCAAATACACCGATGCCGGCGTCACCCCGAGCCCGGCTCCCGGACACTCCCTCGTCATTGGCTCACTTGAATTTGGAAGCCGCATTGGCTATGCCGGACCTGAGGTCATCCCAAACCTTATCCGCGGTTTGGTTGACCGCCGCCCAAGCCTTTGGTTTTCATGGAATTCCCGTTGTTATTGATAGGGACTGTCGGGCTGGCGCCGGTTTAAGTTCGATGTAACTATTCAGTATCTTTCGGGTTTTAGGCAGTAGGTCATTGATTTCTCGGGACGCGTGAATACTTCCCTGTAAGCTCTGACTGCAACGTCCTGTTGCAGACAGCCCGATAAATCAATAACCTACTCCCTCTTATAAAACTACGCTGAATAATTACAGTTCGATTAAGCCGATATCATCTGGCAAGAAACCCGTTTTGTGGTTAAGCACCCCGCTCATCTCTTCGCTATCTGGAAAATAATTTAACAGCAATATTTAGCATCGTCGGTACGGTAACGCACATAAAACCGCAGTCGCTGCCCTATAGGGATTGGTAAGCTGCAAGGCGCCGTCCCTCACAGTTTTCTAAGACCGGCTTGCCGGGGTAACGCACGGACTTCCCCTGAACCAAACATCATGTGCTACAATTTATTGACTGTATCCCATACGTTTAACCAGGAATTTTTCGTTGATCGCAACGATTGAACCGTTCGAACTTAACCTACAAATTCTGAGATTGCCGATGACGAGTCAGGATGCTAACAGACAAAACCTCCTTCTCAACTTACTGCCCGCAGCCGTTTACGAACGCCTTGCCCCTCATCTAGAAGAGGTCGCGCTACCGCTCGGAGAAGTCATTTACGAGTCCAGCGACATTTTGAGTCACGCCTATTTCCCGACAACCAACATCGTATCGTTGCTTTATGTCTTGGAAAATGGCGCGTCAGCCGAAATCGCCGTGGTCGGTAACGATGGCATGCTCGGCGTCGCCCTCTTCATGGGTGGCGAAACCATGCCTAATCGGGCCGTCGTGCAAAGCGCAGGCCACAGCTACCGACTGCGGAAGCATTTGCTGCTGAAGGAGTTCGACCGCTCCGGGGGACGCCGTACCGGCGCATTGAATAATTTGTTGCTGCGCTATTCCCAGGCGCTGATTACCCAGATGGCACAGACGGCGGTCTGCAATCGCCATCATTCGGTGGATCAGCAACTTTGTCGCTGGCTACTACTCAGCCTAGACCGACTCTCATCGAACGAGTTAGCCATGACCCAGGAACTGATCGCCAATATGCTGGGCGTGCGCCGCGAAGGCGTCACCGAGGCCGCCATAAAATTGCAGAAAGCGGGCTTGATTCATTATTGCCGAGGCCGTATCACGGTGCTGGATCGGCCGGGATTGGAAGCGCGCGTCTGCGAGTGTTACCGCGTGGTTAAAATGGAATTCGATCGTCTGCTCCCCCCCCCCCACCCTGACACAGGGGGCGACCGGGCGCACTCGGACAGTTTCCATGTCACCGATATATTCCTGGCCACTCAGGGCTACCTCATTAAATGAATGAGTGGCAAAACAGAAAATTAACAACAAATACGTCAGGCAGGATGATGATATGGACTCCTTTCCTTTACCAGGAGTCCGACATGAATTAAATAACCCGCCCCGCGTACACGGCCAATTTTGCCCCGGAGGCGGTTTTTGGCGGCTTGCTTCGCGAAGCCGCCCTACGGTGCGGGTAGGGTGTGCTGACGATAGGAAGCGCACCGGTTTTTGATGCGCTTCACGCTGTTCAACATCCGAAGGCAAGGCGGTGCTTTGCGTAGGAGCGCCGCCCTCGGCGCGAAAAGAGCCATTCGGCCCGAGGGCGGGCCTCCTACGGGCAGACTTTGGCGGAGCCGCGGCGCAAGTAGTCCGCATGTCGCTATGCGAAATTAGAAAACGCTATTCGGCTTGAAATAACTTTTCAAACTCCTCGGCAGACACCGGACTGGAAAACAGACAACCTTGTCCGTAATCACAACCCGCTTGCATCAGCAAATCGCGCTGCTCCGCCGTCTCTATCCCTTCGGCGATAACCTTCATGCCCAGCTTGTTGGCCATCAGGATCATCGCCTCGCATAACACCAAATCGGTGGAGTTCGCGGTCAGATTGCTGACAAAAGATTGATCGATTTTCAGGTAATCGATGTCGAACTTTTTCAGGTAGGAGAGTGACGAATAGCCGGTACCGAAGTCGTCGAGCGATACCTGTATGCCGGCGTCTTTGAATGCGAGCAATTTTTCCGAGACCATGGCCGAAGCATTCAGCAACAGCCCTTCGGTAATTTCCACCAAAATGGAATCACCCGACAAGTCGAGCTGTTGCAAGTAATCTAGCCAGTAGATCAGGCTGTCGCTGTTGCTGTAGAACTGTGCCGGGGATTTATTGATACTGATCTGAAAGTTCGGGCAGTGCTTGCTGCGCCACAGGGCTACTTGATGGGCCGCTTGATGGAACACCCAGTTGCCTATCTCAATAATCATGCCGGTATCTTCGGCGATGGGGATAAATTCCGCTGGACTGATCAGACCGCGCGTGGGATGCTGCCAGCGTATCAGCGCTTCGGCTTTTTGAATAACGCCTGTCGCCAATTCCACAATGGGTTGGTAAGCCAACCAGATTTGCTTATCGGCCAGTGCGTAGCGTAAATCATTGGTCAACCGCAAGCGATTCTCCGCCGATTCTTGCATGGCTGGCGTGAAGTAACAAAAACGGCTGCGTCCCTGTTGCTTGGCGGTATACATGGCCTGGTCGGCTTTCTTGAGCAATTCCTCCAGGTTGCCGGCATCATCCGGAAACAGTGCTATGCCGATACTGACCGACACACAGCAGCGTTCATTTTTCAATTGAAAGGGCGCCGTCATGGATTGCAGAATACACTGGGCGACACGATCGATACTACCGAGTCCATCCAGTTCGCTCATAATCAGGGTGAATTCATCGCCCCCCGGACGCGCCAGGGTATCGGTTCCGCGTATGCAGCTTTTCAAGCGTTCGGCGGCTTCCCTGAGCAGACAGTCCCCCGCATCGTGCCCCAAGGTATCGTTGACATCTTTGAAATAGTCAAGGTCGAGAAACATCAATGCTAATTTCTGATGCTCGCGCTGGGATTTGTTGACGGCCCGCTGCAACCGGTCAAGGAACAAACGCCGATTAGGCAGTTCGGTAAGAGGGTCGATATTTGCCTGTTTGCTAATGATTTCCTCCATCCGTTTTTTTTCAGTGATGTCGTAACCCATAGCCACTCGACGGATCGCCTCGCCGCTGTCACTGTAAAGCGTGCTGATGGATAACCTGACAAGGTATTCATCGCCGTTCTTACGCCGGTTCCATAGCTCGCCCTGCCAGTGGCCGGTATTTTTAAGCCTATCCCACAGTTCCCGGTAAAAGGCTTGATCATGACGTTCGGATTTAAGCAGAGAGGCCGGCCGGGCGATGGCTTCTTCCGCCGTGTAACCGGTCAACTGGGTGAAGGCCGGATTAACGGCCACAATTCGGTTATTGTCATCCGTCACCATCATGGCTTCTTCGAGCACCCGATATATGGCCGCCGCCAGTTGCAGTTCTTGTTCGCTGCGTTTCCGTTCACTGATATCCAAGACCGCCGCAAGACAACTTTGGCAAGTGGTATCGGCAGTCGCCTCGATGCTCACCCAGCGGACAATATCGCCAGCTTTTAGGATTATCTCACAGCGCAGGGGACCGTCACTCGCAAACACTTGTTCCAGAAAGCGCTTGAAAACAGGCCGATATTCGTTGGCTACGCTATCGGTAAAATGTTGCCCGGTCAGCCTAAATCGCTCGCTACCCAGCAGCAATCCGCCGCGGAAATTGGTCTGCCGAATGAGGCCGTCAGTCCCTAAAATAAAATAAGCGATCGGCGCAAATTCGAACAGATCGGCATAGCGTTCCAACGCCAGTTCAGCGGTCGCGCGCGCTTCCCGCAAGGCTTCGTTCTGCAGCTCCAGCTCAATCTTATGAACTTGCAATTCGTGCACCAGCCTGTTTGGGTCGATCGGCTTGTCCGGCGCGGCCTCCGGTTTGACGGCGAGCTTCCGTTCCGCACATTGTCGCAGTTCCTCCGCATTTTGATTAATGTCGGATGACTTGTTCATCGCCGCTTGCTCCTTAATTCCGCTTCCAGCTTTTTGGTCTCGGAGATGTCGATGAAGGTGATAACCACACCATCAATCAGGTTGTCCTGAGTACGATACGGCATGATGCGCACCTTGAACCAACGGTCATCGCGAGCCCTGACCTGTTTTTCCACAAATACCAGAGTCCGCAGTACTTCCTGTGCATCCTGTTGTAATTGCGGATAATCCAGGTCGGTGGAGATATCGGAAAGCGGACGGCCTACATCGCCCGCAATCAGCTTGAACAAATGGGTGATGGGACTGGTGAACCGCCGGATGTTGAGCGCGTCGTCCAGAAACACGGTGGCGATCTCCATGCTGTTGAGCAGATTATTCATATCATTGCTGACCCGCGACAGATCGTCTAATTTAGCCTGCAGTTCCGCATTCACGGTTTGCAGCTCCTCATTCAACGATTGCATCTCTTCCTTGGAGGTCGTCAATTCCTCATTAGAGGACTGCAATTCCTCGTTAGTCGATTGCAATTCTTCATTGGAAGATCTGAGTTCTTCCTGCGAGGTCTGCATTTCTTCGCGCAACGTTTGTATTTCTTCGTGAGCTTGTTGCAGTTCGACCTGCAACAATTTCTGTCCCGCATTCGAGGATTTACGGGAGGCTTTCCCGGCCGTTGGCATCGCCACATCGGTAAATACGACAAGCACTAAACCGCTCAACGCTTCGGGGTGAGCGATCGCCTGCACCGTAAGATCGATCGCTTGGGTTCCGCCGTCAGTGGCTACCGTCAAGCCGGGCAGATGAACGGCTTCTGCTTGTTGTTGGGCTTTCTTTAACGCGCCGGCGAGCTCATAGCGCAGGCCTTCGCGCGCCATCGCGTGAATATTCCAATTGGCTTTGCCGGCCGCCGGCTCCAGATATTTGCCGGTGCGGCCGTTGATGTAGAGAATATCGCCGGCGGCATTGACCAATACTGCGGCCGGTGAGAACTGTTGCAACAGTAGCTGGTCTGCCAACGTTTGCAAATTGTCGATAGCGTTGATTTTGTTGTTGGCTCGTTGAGCCATGGGCGCTGCTGGAAAATACTGGGTGGGAAAATCAACATCGGTCGAGAAAGTCTGATCAAGGTGCTGGTATAAGCGTGATTTGTTATCGATCACCTTAAACAAATGGCTAAAACCGTTAATCGTTTCGGCATTGCCGAGCAGCAGAATGCCGTGAGCAGTCAACGCATAGTGGAACAGCGGGATCAGTTTTTTCTGCAATTCATGACTCAGATAAATCAGCAGATTACGGCAGGAGAGGATGTCCAGTCTGGTAAATGGCGGATCCATGATGACGTTTTGAGTCGCAAAGAGCACCATCTCTCGAATTTCTTTGTTAATTCGGTAGCCGTCGCCATCGACGCTAAAGAAACGGTCAAGACGTTCAGCTGAAACATCGCCGGCAATGTTAGCCGGATAGAATCCTTGCCGAGCCTTCTCAATCGCATCCCGGTCAAGGTCAGTGGCAAAAATTTGCAAGGTAAACCGGTGTTTGAGTTGGCTTTGCGCCAATGCCTCCTTGAACACGATGGCCAATGAATAAGCCTCTTCTCCCGTCGAGCAAGCCGGAACCCAGGCCCGCAATGCCTTGCCGGCCGGATACTCTGCCAACAACGCAGGAATGGCGTCGGCCTTCAGGGTCTCCCATATAGCCTGGTCGCGAAAAAAATTAGTCACACCAATCAGCAGCTCCTTGAACAATAGCTCCAGTTCCTGGGAATTTTCGCCCAGATAGCGCGCGTATTTGGCAATGCTGCTGATTTGGTGCAGCCCCATGCGTCGTTCGATGCGGCGGCAAATGGTGCTCTTTTTGTAGAGTGAGAAGTCGTTGCCGGTTTGCTCCCGCAGCAGGATAACAATCTGCTCCAGAGCGCTTTGCGATTTAAGTTCCAGGATCGGTTCAGGGACGGCATGAACGCCCCTCGGATTGTGCTTGAGATAGGCCAATATCCGGGCCCACATTTCTTGCGGCGGCGCAATGATATCGGCCAGTCCGGCCTCGATCGCACTGCGCGGCATGGCATCGAATTGGGCGGAATCCGGGGATTGCACCAGCGCCAGGCCTGCGTTCTCCTTGATGGCGCGCAGACCTAAGGTTCCGTCGGAACCCATCCCGGAGAGGATCACGCCGATGGCTCGTTCGTGCTGGTCGTCGGCCAGTGCCCGGAAGAATGAATCAATCGGCAGATGCAACCCTCGTGGTGCGACCAGATCAAGCAGTTGAAGCTTGCCTTGCAGGATCGACAAATCTTTATTGGACGGAATCACATACACACAACCCGGCTTGACCTTACTGCGGTTGGCGGCCTGGGAGACCTTCATCGGCGTGGCGCGCTGCAACAATTCCGGCAGAATGCCTTGATGCGTGGGATCGAGGTGCTGAATGACGACAAAAGCCGTGCCGCTGTCTGCCGGGACAGGGGCAAAAAATTGTTCCAAAGCGTCCAGCCCTCCGGCCGACGCGCCTATGGCTATAATGGGGGGCGTGCCATCAACATTGATACATGCCTTGCTGGCCGGTGCAGGCTCGGACTTATTGCCGGTTGGCTTTAACGAAGACGAACTTGGCTTCGCAGGGTTGGATTTGTCCATTTTTTCAACGCGATCGGATTTTGATTAGATGGCTACACTGCTTTCACCACATTATTCCTATCCACAAACGGCAGGAATGAGAGCAGCCGCCTTAAGATATTTCTGACTCAATCCTCCGGCCTACCGCTACAAGGATAATAGCGGTAGGTGTGTCGAGGGTTGCTGTGAAAGTCGCGAAGCGACACACCGTAACCTCCTGTGCCCTTTGGGAGAGGGAACGGACACTTTCATTGGCTAGGGTGGCGCTCTAGCGCCATGATCGTTAGGTTAAAAGAAATAATGCGCTCCCAAGCCGACATATTCCACTTTATCATTATAAAACTGCCCACTCGGAGAGAAGCCGTTATAGTATTCCACAACAATCTGCAGCTTCCGGCCTAAAACTGTTGAATTTTCGAATTCAACACCGGCTCTGGCCGATACATCGGTATTCCATTTGTTTTCTTCAAAATTCTTGATATCGACCGCAGCAACCGGACGCATGGCGGCAAAGTCAATGCGCCAAGGACTTCGAAATTCAACGCCGTATTGCGTCGACCAAATCTTTAGATCCGAAGGCTCTCTGTGAAACAACCCGCCTCCACCGCCATAGATGCGCACACCGAAGGGAAGCTCATAAGACAGTCTCAGATCCAGGCCTTCGTAGCTAAGGTTCACGCGCTCGAATTTTGAGTCGATCTTGCGCAACAAAAATTCGTCGCCAAGATGTGAACTCTGATGGAAGATGCGGGCAAAAGCCGAAAATTGGCCTACACGCAGACTGGAATATAACGATGCAATAAAATCGGTATTGACCAGATCGGACGAAGAAGCGCCCAGATTGAAGTCGCTGAAGACCCCTGCCTGAAGCCCTGCTTCCCATTGCGCCGTCGATTGTCCTATGTTTGCTCGATAAAACGGGATGGTTTCACCGAAACTGACTGCGCCTATGTCCTTGCCATCAAAATTATTATTCTGGTGATTTCGGTAAGCGGCCGAGAAATGAGCCCAGCGCGGGTCCGCCAGTAACGGCTTGAAAAGATGGCCACTCGGTAGCAGTCCTGTCGGCAACATGATCGTCTCGGTTCCCGACACAGTCTCATCACCGGGAACCTGGAAAGCGCCTGAAGTGTCGTCCTTGGACTGTGTACGGGTTGCTTGAGATATTTTTACCGCATTCACCCCGGGAATTTCAGATAATAACTGTACGGCTTCGGCCTGTTCGGCGGCTTTCAGACTGCCAGACGGCAAAGTAATGACGCCATCCCGGACATTTAGTGGCGGCATATCAAGCTTTAAGCCATGTTTCAATACGCCGGCGGCATAACCGGCAATGTAAGCATCATCCTGAGCCGATGCATGAGCAAGAGCCACCGGCATCAGCATTATGGCCAGCGCAAACCTTAATCGACGATAGGCCATCATTCATTACTCCGCGAATCTACATTGACGATCAGATCGGTTGCCACCGATTTCACATTTTCCTGGCTTTTAGCAAGTTCTACGGCTCGGCCGATGCTTTGCTCGGAGTCCACGGTCCCGCTTAACTTGACGATGCCATCGACCGTAGTCACTTCTATTTGAAAAGCCTTGAGCAAAGGATCCGCTAAAAAAGCCGCCTTAACCTTTGCGGTAATCATCGAATCATCGATGTATGCTCCGGTCGTTTCAGCTTTTTCGCTTAACGCCTCCTTTGCACTTTCAAGTTCTTTTCCTGCGGCCTCTGTCGTTTGATCAATTTTTTCTCCGGCCTTTTCTAACCCTTCTCTAGAGGCGTCGGCCGATTCATCGATGTATTCGCCGGCTTCGCTGGTCTTCTGATCCAATGACTCCTTTGCCGCATCAATTTTCTGACTGGCCTTTTCAGTCGCACGATCGATTTTTTTTCCAGCTTTTTCTGCTGTTCCTTCTTCTTGTTGTTGGCAACCCGCCAGCCCGAGCGTAGCGGATAAAAAGCCGATCACGAGTACTCTCTCTGCTAATTTATTTTGTTTGCAATCATTCGTCGTTTTCATGGTTTATCCCTTGGTGTTGAGTTGTTAAAAGCGCACCAAATGACAAATTGGCGCTTACGGCAGTAAAAAGGCCAGAGACAAGAATCTACGCTGAGTCGTGCACAAACTGTTAGGAATTTTAACGACATGCCACGATGCGGTCTGTTCGGTATCGTACACAAAGCCTTAAGCCGTGGATATTCGTGCCGCGACTGGTTGGCATATAAACCCGCAATGTAAAGCTGGTTTTCATAGATGGCGCTCAACAAGTTCCAGCCCGTTTTCCGGTATTGGTGTCTCCCCGGCATAGCCGGGGGATTACTCATTATTTGTTAAATCCTCATCAGTCGTCAAGCCAGATCAATTCGATACGGCGGTTTGCTGATCGGCCCGATTCGGTATGGTTGTCGGCAATGGGTCGGGTTTCACCGTAGCCTTTCGCAATTAGCTTGTTGGTTACACCTTTCCTTTTAAGATAATCAACAACGGATGCCGAACGCCGCTCCGACAGCCTCATATTGTAGTCGTCGGAGCCTTCGCTGCTGGCGTGGCCCTGGACTTCAATATCGTTTTTCTGAGGATAGGCGACAAGGTTTTCCGCAACACCCTCCAGAATGCCCAAGGCCGTCGGCGTCAACTCGGCCGAATCATATTTGAAATTGACACCCTTTAGCACCAGCCTGACGATGCAACCGTCGGCGTCAACAGTGGCATCTTTGAGGGTTCCAGGGCATTGATCCAGACAGTCGTTTACACCGTCGGCATCCGAATCCAGGGTGGAACAAGCGGCAACCGGGACTGGTGCGGTAAAGCTCTCAACCTTTGCTAGGCGTTTCGGCTTGTCACCGAACGGAATCACAAAACCCACGTTAACCGTCATGTCATGAAATTCGTCTGTACCGGGTTGTACGTGAGCATTGAGATTGTTATTGTAACGATAACGGACATCACTGCGGAGCAGGAAGTTGTCGTGAAGCTCATAGGTAAAACCCACACCGGCTTCGCCAATCAAGCCCGCACCGCAGTTAGCGGAAGCACAACTGTTCATGCCCCCTATGCCGACGACAGTATAGGGAGAAAATTTATCGCGGAAGAAGTAATACTGGACATCCGCCGTACCGCCAGTCAAGCTCCAGGGGCCGTTAGTACCGCCGAAGTCTTGATAAAATCCCCTCAGCTCGACATTGAAATGTTGATCGATGATCTTACCTAAGCCCATCCCGCCTCCCCAGCCGTCGCTTGCTTTACGATCGCCGCCGGTTTTGATGAATGAAGCAAAAGGCGCTATATACCAACGATCATCTTGAATTTGATCGGCGGCCTGGGCCATCGGCAAGGAACTGACGCTAGTTAACGAGGCAATAGCGAATAACATTTTTTTCAGCATAATATTTTCCTTACTCAAGTAATAAAAAATTGGGAATCCATAAAACACATGACATTGCCGCCATATCCAAATAACTTGCAGCCGATTCGCAGCAGCGTTGTTAAAAACTCTCAAGCCGTAGCTTAATAACAACATTAGTGGGTCGTCTGTGCGTCACCGTACATTGCCGTCTTGCAAAACAAAATACTGCATAATTTTTTCTAATAGACGATCAGTTCATCGCGCATCAGGTATTCGCCATGATCCAATCATGCCAAGGAACAGCTCCCCTTCTCATCGTATACAGGACTCCTTCCGCCCGCCATTATGTACGCTACCGAACCGACTGCGACGTGTTTTACGGCTAAAGTGTTTTCAGGGATTTAAGACAACTGTCAGTCTCGCCCCGACGTTTGTTTGTTGGCCGTGATGAATTGCCGGTCTTTAGTCTCTCTTGATTTCTTTAGCTGAAAGTTGCTGTCAAATGGTGAGTACTTGGCAAGGAATAAGAGTTTTCAGGAACAAATCCCGATCTTTGGTCGAATTTTAGTCAGCTTTTCTTTTTTGTAAATAAAATCTAATCCAAATAGACCGTTTATCCCGAAGTATCGGAAGGTTTCACGGCCTAATGGAATTAGTGCTTAACTGGAGATTTTGTTATGAAACACCTTATTAGATTACTTTCCGCATTCTGTTTGGCCCTGACGTTAATGACTGCCGCAGGTTGCGCATCGACGCAAAAGCACGAGGGAACCGGCGAATACGTTGACGACAGCGTCATCACCACCAAGGTCAAGGCGCAGTTATTGAATGAGCCCAACCTGAGTTCTGCCCAGATCAATGTTGAAACCTTCAAGGGCGTGGTTCAATTGAGCGGATTCGTGAACTCTCAGGCCGGTATAGACAGAGCGGTCGAAATCGCTCGCGACGTCGCCGGCGTGAAGTCGGTCAAGAATGCCATGCGTCTCAGATAGTCGAGGAATCTCTCATTGAAAGAGTAGGCAAAGTATCCAATTCGGCAGCGAGAGACAACCCCGATCCTTAGCGAAAACCGTTTCGGCCGGTATGCCGGCATCGCCATGATCATCGCTTTGATCGCAGGCTGTTTCGTCATGCTGCGCCCTTTTCTCTCGGCCATCTTATGGGCCCTGATTCTGTCCTTTCTACCTGGCCGATCTTCCATTGGGTCGAACGAATCGTTGCGGGAAGAAGAGGGCTCGCTGCCGGGATAATGGTATTGCTGGTGACGGCCGTGCTGAGTGAGAGTGAGAATACGACATGAACCTAATATGGGATGGGATTGAGCGGCGTAAGTCACTAAGAGCAAAGGCTGAGGCCCTAGTTGCAAGTTTGTCTACCGAAGAAATTAAGACCAAACCGGCCGAAATGCTGCTACATGAACTACTGGTACACAAGATCGAGCTGGAGATGCAGCACGAGGAGTTGCAAAGTGCCCACAACGCATTGCAAGAAGCGCGAGATCACTATAGGGATCTTTATGAATTCGCTCCGGTCGGCTACCTCACCATCACCCAGGAAGACCTGATTAGCGAAATTAACCTGACAGGGGCTGCATTGCTGGGTGATGAACGCACCAAACTGATCAATCTTCGTTTCTCGACGTTTGTCGCTCCCCAGGACAGCGACCATTGGTATAGCCTGTTACCAACCATGATGGAATCTGCCAACTCTGGAAAACAAGCCTTCGCTCTGGTGATGAAACGCTCCGATGGCTCCCAGTTTCATGCCCATCTTGATTGCCTGCGCAGGGAATCTTCGGACGCACCGCCGATGTTGCGAGTCGCGATGACCGATATCAGCAAAGGCAATCTGGCAAAGAAGAATTAAGCTAACGCTGCTATCGCATATCGCCAAAGCGACAGCGCACCGCCACCAAGAAATTTTTTCCTGTCATTTTTTAACCGAGCGTATCCAGGCGGATTGCCTGGCGGCGAAGATATTCGGTCTTGGGCCCACAAATTCGCGTAGGGCGGCTTCGCGAAGCAAGCCGCCAAAACCCGCCACCGTGGCAAAATTGGCATTGTGCGTATCCAGGCGGATTGCCTGGCGGCGAATCCACCCTACGGTTGCGATGCCAATGTAAGCAATGTAGGGCGGCTTCGTGTAGGGTGGCTTCGCGAAGCAAGCCACCAAAACCCACCATCGCGGGCAAAATTGGCATTGTGCGTATCAGGCGGATTGCCTGGCGGCGAATCCACCCTACGGCTGCGATGCCAATGTAAGCAATGTAGGGCGGCTTCGTGTAGGGTGGCTTCGCGAAGCAAGCCGCCAAAACCCCGCCACCGGAGGCAAAATTGGCGTTGTGCGTATCAAAGGCGGATTGCCTGGCGGCGAATCCACCCATTGATCATCGGTGAAGGTCTTGAAGAAACGGCATGAAGGCCGCGCCCTATGTAGGGCGCAGCCAAACAAGAAGAGAGATAGGAGGAGAAAAACTATTTGTTTCTATATGCGGAATTACTGGAATCTTCGGCAATCAGTTGGGCTGCCCTGTCATATTTGTCACTCTCTGAATTTTTTACCATGAAAATAGCACCGGCAAAGAACACGATACCAATAACGATATAGAGCCAAAAATTGTCTTTTTCTTGTACTTCACTCATTGTATTTTCCTTACTGTTGTTTAGTAAAAATGCTGAATTAGCTTCAACGGCAATAACTATACAATAAGTAAGGTTATGGCTTTTGACCTAGATCAAAAAATGTTTACTATCCAACTAAGGATTTTGCTAATCATAACTTCCCGATAAGGTTCCCATGCCGTGAGGGAACCCTATCAGGAACTCTAGGGCATCCCGAACCGCAGAGCGGCTGCCGTTTCGTAGGTTGGATTGAGCGATAGCGAAGCCCAACATTTCCGGCGCGCCTCAATATGTTGGGCTTCATTTTATTCAGCCCAACCTACACAAACTCAAAGCCGGACGGAGTTTGCAACCTATATGTCATAAGGCCATTGATGGGTTTCGCGTTGCCCTACCTCCTGCATCCTTGCCGTCGCCCCACCCTACATAAGAATTAGTGTTTACTAACCTATACGGTATCGATACAAACTGTTTTACCAGCGCTCCACCCGATAACCCCGGCTTTTCAATTGCTCGATGACGCCTTCGTTCGCCACCAGATGCAAGGCGCCGACCAAGACAAGCTCCGTTTCCGGGGTCGCCAATAACGCTTCAATTTTCGGCATCCAACTGTTGTTACGTTCAACCAGCAATGAATCATATAAAGATGGGAATTCCTCTCGCATCGGCACGATCCCGATTTCCTCTAACTTATCCATATCGCCGTTACGCCAAGCCCTCTTCATGTCGTTCATCATCACCGGCAATTCGCTCAATTCCTGGAGGGTGCTTAGGATCATCTCATCTTCCTGACCCTTGCCCATGTCGGCAATGATCTTCATCTGCAATTCGACCGACTCCAGCTCCCCCAGTCTTTTACCGTCCTGCAAGGCTTTGGCGTGAAAATAATGGTCCACGCCGGTATCGCCCATGCCTAAGCGCTGCAGCTCGGCCATGGTCAAGGTAATCACCAACATCGGCGGCTTGAAGCGTTCTAATGCCGCCATCGACAAGTTGATCGACGAAACATAGTCAACGAGCTTACGATAGGTCTCCGGACGCAAGTCGTCTTGCAGCGATCGACCCTCTGGATACATGACTTGTTGCAATAATCGCTGCTGGGCCTCGGGTTGGGCCATCGCCGCCAAATCGGTTTCCAGTATCACTAGGTCGGCTTGCCGATAGGCTTGCTCAAACTCCTCCGGCAACGGATAATCTTGTCTGCTCAACACATGGATGGTGCCGCCAATGAACAATTCGGAATGGCCGTCGCTGACTTTCCAAACGGAACTGTCCGCCCAACCCTGTATAGGCAACAACAGCCATAGTAAAATCAATTTTCGCATCATTTAAACCTTGTCTTCGATGAATAATATACAAACCATTCCGCTACAGAATCTGGCATTTATCTTGATACCGGTGCTGGCAGTACTCGTCATCCTGTTCAAATGGGGCCAGGGCGCCGGCCACGCCAGCTACGCGATACTCAGGATGCTGGTGCAGTTGCTGCTGATCGGTTATGTATTGAACTATCTTTTTGCCTCGAATTCGGCGCCGGTCACGCTGTTAATCTTAGCGGTGATGATTATTTTTTCCAGCTGGATAGCGCTCGGCACGGTAAAATCGATGCGAAATAAGTTGTTGTGGAAAGCGATGCTGGCGGTGCTGACGGGGGGAGGACTGACCTTGTGGATGGTTGTTCAGCCGGTGTTGGAATTGCATCCCTGGCATCAACCTCGCTTTGTGATCCCGCTAGCCGGTATGATATTCGCCAGCGCTATGAACAGCATCAGCCTGGCCGCAGACCGTTTTCAGGCGGACAAGCTGAATGGCGCAGCCTATGCCGAAGCAAGAAACCGCGCCCTTCATACCGCGATGATCCCGACCATTAACGGCCTGTTGGCGGTTGGTCTGGTCTCATTGCCGGGGATGATGACCGGACAGATTCTGTCCGGCGTTTCACCTTTTATCGCCGCCCGATATCAGATCATGGTCATGACGATGATCTTTGCCGCTTCGGGCTTATCGGCGGCGTGTTTTCTATCCCTGTTAAAAACGAATGAACGGAATTAATGCTGATGTCCACCTTCGCCATGAATATGGCCATGAGCCACCTCTTCTTCGGTCGCCTCTCTGACATCCATCACTTCGACATCGAAGGTCAACGATTCTCCGGCCAGCGGATGATTGCCGTCGATCGTCACTTCGTCGCCCTCGATATGAACGACGGTGATGATACCGGGACCATGACTGACTTCGGCTTGAAATTGCATGCCGACTTCCACCGGCATCCCTTCGAACAAGTCTTTGGAAACAACTTGAATCATCTCCGCGCGTTTTTCGCCATAAGCATCTTCCGGTTCAATGGTGACATTAAACTTATCGCCGGCGTTTTTTCCGCTTAACGCATCTTCCAGACCGGAGATGATATTTCCGGCCCCGTGCAGATAAACCAGAGGTTCCGCCCCCATGGAACTATCCAGTGTCTCGCCGCCGGCATTGGTTAGAGTATAATGTATGGACACCGCCATATTGTCTGAAATTTGCATGTAACAACCTTAATGCTTTACTAAAAACTCACTATCATATAACTTTTTAGCACAAATTAACATGTCGCGTTGGAGACCCCCCCGCCCAAAATCGTCCCCCTATATCACTCCGGAAGGCTATCAACAGCTGGAGTCGGAGCTGAAACAACTTTGGGAAAAACGCAAGGATGTGACCGCCGCGTTAGCGGCAGCCGCTGCCGAAGGCGATCGCTCGGAAAACGCCGAGTACATTTATCGGAAAAAAGAATTGCGCGGTATAGACCGGCGCATCCGTTATTTGCAAAAGCGGCTACCGTCATTGACCATCGTGTCGGAGAAACCGGGCAATCGCGAACAGATTTTCTTTGGCGCCTGGGTCACGCTGGAAAAAATGGATGGCTCCGAAGTCACCTATCGCATCGTCGGTCCCGATGAGATAGAACCGGGGAAAGGCTATATCAGCCTCGACTCGCCGTTGGCCCGGGCCTTGCTGAAGAAAACCGTTGACGATGAAATCGTCATCCGCAATGAATTGCAGGAAAGCCGTTATTACGTGACCGAGATTGAATACCGCTGACGGCTTGGGATTGATCGTAGCGTCGAATCCCTTTTGGCGGCATCCAGGTGGATTGCCTGGCGGCGAATCCACCCTACGACTTGCCTTCGGATGTGCTTCACAGCGTGAAGCGCATCAAAAATGGTGCGCTTCCTCACGTCAGCACACCCTACCCGCACCGGTAGGGCGGATCAAGCGCAGCGGATCCGCCATCGTAGGGCGGCTTCGCGAAGCAAGCCGCCAAAACCCGCCACCGGGGAAAAATTGGCCGTTGTGCGTATCCAGGTGGATTGCCTGGCGGCGAATCCACCCTACGGGAAATCATCTGCCAACCCCGCCTCCGGGGGCAAAATTGGTGTTGTGCGAATCCCTACATTGTTGTTGAATTGACCTCTCAAGAAACCAGCTTCAAGCCGGGCGGCAATGCTTCGCCGAAGATCTGTTTCTCTTCCTGTTCATCCAATTCCTTGAACTCTTCGACCATGCCGACCCAGGAAGACGGCGCCTTGCTCGCTTTCAGTTTGTCGATGACTTTTTGCCGCATGGCATCGTCAATATCGCGCGCCCTGTCGCCGCTCATCCTGGCGATCATCGTTGCGGCAAAGCCCGCCTGGGGCACTTTCTTCCAATCGACGGTCAATACTTGTTCCAGCCATAACTGCACGACATCGGCCGGCACGACATTATGGCTGCCGCCATGAAACGGCACCCGCGAGCCGATGCGGCCGACCGCCCACCAGGTCTGATTCGGTTCGCTAGCCTTGCGCAGCCTTTTCAGCAGCCACTCGCCCAGCTCGATCTTCTTGTCGACCGGTAAGCGTTCCAATACGCCGGCCAGCCGCACCATATCGTCGTAACCGCGAATTTTGATTTGTTTTGCGACCCCGGCTTGTCTGGCCGCCGCCGGATTCAGGAATTTGGCGATATCGCCGAGCAAGCGCTGTTGAGCCTCGCCATCGAGCCCCCCCGCGATACGGCGCCATAATGTCCACCACTCCGTCCAGTTTTGCCGTTCGTTGACAAATTGTATGCCGTGCGGATAGCTTTTCCACAATTGTTCGACGCGCCAGTCATCGAGCGGATAACCGAATCCCGGCCGCAGGCAGAAACCGATCAGACTCAGCCAGACCCGTTCATGATTTTCCGATCGACGCCGGTTCTTCATGCCTTCCAACAAGGTCTCGAACAACGCCCGCAATAGCGGCGTATCCCACTCGGCGCGCCCCATGCCCAGCACTTTCTCCAGATCGGCGCGCAGGCTTTTAACCGACTTGGGATTAACCCGCTTAGATTTCGAGCCGAACACTTGCTGAATTTTATCGACAGCCTCGTCGAACTGGGCAGGCAGCTGAGCGGATGTCGACGGCGTCAGGCCTTTCTTGCGGATCTGGAATTCGACGTCCCAACGCCGGCTTTCATCGTTGACCGAGACGCATTGAATGTTCAGCGTACCCACCTCGGTATGGCTGACGGCCAGCTGCACGATCACTTCACCCTTGTCTTCCCCCTCAAAGGCGACGGCTAACGGCGGCAACGAATGAAAACGCTCATCCGTCACCTCGGTCAACTCGCCTGGCTGAAAGTCGCCGTCGCCGCTGCAGGAAACCAGATGAAAACGCACCGGCTGGCCGACGCGCAAGGCGAATTGTTGTTGGGTCAAACGGATTTCATTGCCCTCTTCGCTGCCTTTAGGCAGGATGCAAACCCCTTGCTGTTGTCCCGCCTCGCTCTCGACCAGCAGGAAATAACTGCGCGCGGCTCCCCCGCCGATACGGACCTTTTTATCGCGTCGCGCCAATGCATAACTGACCGCGCCATAAGCCACCGCCAGTTCGGGATGCTTGTTTTCCAACAGTCGCGGCGCCTTATCACGCCACTTGTTCAGCAAATCGATCACCCGCTGGGTAATGGTTTTGCTGCGAAACACCCCGCCGTTCAACAACAAGGCGTCCGGCACGATGCTGTCTTGGCCCAAGGCTTCCTGGGCCGCCTGGCTGTGCGAGCGCAGGAACGCGGCGATATGCTTGCTGATCGCCGGCTCCGCCGCATAAGGCAAGCCGAACTCGACGACCCCGCTGCGTTTTTTATCCGGCAACTCGTCCAGGCCAGACAACGGAAAAAAACCGTCCAATGCGATTTTCCTGACCTCATCTCTGCCCAGGGATGCCGTCCGGCTGCCGCCGATCAAACGCGAACCGCCGCCCAACAGCGTGACATTGACCTGCTCTGGCGCATCATCGGCCAACAATCGTTCCTTGGCGATGCGGCATTGTTCGATCAATTGGGAAAAGTCGGCGGCGGACAATTTGCTGTCGCCGCGATGCAGACGGCTCTCGGCCAGATGCGCCAAGGCCAGATCGATGTTGTCCCCGCCCAGCATCAAATGATCGCCGACACCGATCCGGGTCAGTTTCGGTTCGTCGCGCCCCGGCTCGACCTTGATCAAGGTCAAATCGGTGGTGCCGCCGCCGACATCGCAGACCAACAATAAATGCACCTCGGCCAATGCCTGCTTGATGTTGCCGGCGTGACGCCGCAGCCAGTCATAGCAAACCGCCTGCGGTTCCTCGAGCAGGCGGATATTGGACAAACCGGCAATTCTGGCCGCTTCCAGCGTCAGCGAGCGGGCCGCCTCGTCGAATGAAGCCGGAACGGTGATGACGATATCCTGCTGCTCCAGCGGCGCGTCCGGAAACTGATGTCTCCACACGCTGCGGACATGGCTTAGATAGCTGGCGCTGGCGTCCAACGGCGACACCTTGGCGACCTCATCGGAGCCGCCCCAGGGCAGTATCTCGGCCTCATGATCGACCGAAGGGTGGGAAAGCCAGCTTTTGGCGCTGGTCACCAAACGACCCAGGGATTTCGCCCCCAGCACCCTGGCCGCTTCACCGATCACCGCCTGTTCGCCAGCCGGCGAGAAGCGGGTATCGACCTCGCTCAACTCGCCCTCGACCGGATGATAACGCACCGAAGGCAGCAAGGACCGCGAGGCCACCTGCCCCGGCGCCACCAACTGCGCGATTTCGAAGATACGAATGTCTTGCGTGGCTTGGTCGGCGTGAGCGTAGGCCACCGCGGTATGGGTGGTGCCTAGATCGATGCCGACCAGATATTGAGCTTGTTTGTTCACGGTTAATTTTAGTTAGCGTATACGGATTAAACAAAGCCGGACGGAGTTTGCAGCTCCGTCCGCAACCTATATGTCGTAGGTCAATGATGTAGCGCAGCGGAATCCAGGCTATCACGATATCCCCCCCGCATTCCGCAAGGCTTCATGCGGGCTACTGGCTTGCCGTTATGCACAAGGATGTCGTAGATTGAGCTGAGGCTTGCAAAGCTTAACATTTCCGGCGCGCCTACATTTGTTGGGCTTCATTTTATTCAGCCCAACCTACACAAATTTACGACATCCCGCAAAAAGCTAGCGAAATTTATAAATCAAGGCGCCGATGACGACGATCGCCACGACGGCCCAGCCCAACCGGTCCATGTAGCGGCGCAACCCCGATTCCAATTTCTCGCCGCCTGCTGCGATCAATAACGCGACCAGAAAAAAACGCCCCCCCCGTCCGACCATCGATGCCAACACAAATGGCGGAAACAGCATTTGCAAGGCGCCGGCGGCTATCGTAAACACCTTGTAAGGTATCGGCGAAAATCCCGCGACGAACACGGCCCAGACCCCCCATTGCTGAAACCAGGCTTCGGCCAACTGGTATTTTTCCCAGTAGCGGCTCTGCTGCAGCCAAGGCGCGATGCTGTCGAACATGAAATAGCCGATGGCATAACCCAGCATGCCGCCCAACACCGAGGCCACCGTCGTCAACAACGCCAAGCGCCAGGCCTTTTTCGGCTGGGACAGCGACATCGGCGCCAACATCACATCCGGTGGAATCGGGAAAAAGGAGGATTCGGCAAAACTGAGCGCGGCCAAATATTTACTGGCGTGACGATGCCTGGACCAGTGCAAAGCCTTGTCATATAACTTCTGAAACATTCTTATCCCTTCCCCGACAGAAACGGCACGAAACTGACCCGCTCCATGACTTCATCTTCAAAACCTTGGCCGGTGCGAGTCACCCGATGCAATTCCTGGACACTTTCCTTGCCGACCGGGATCACCATGACCCCGCCTGGCGCCATTTGCTGCAACAAGGTTTCCGGAATTTCCTGTGGCGCGGCCGCCGCCAGAATGCCATCGAATGGCGCATACTCCGGCCATCCCCAACCGCCGTCACTGTGACGAAAACTGACATTTTTCAATTTCAGTTCCCACAAATGATCCTTGGCCTTTTTTAACAGCGGTTCAAGCCGCTCCACCGTATATACCTTGTCGACCATCTGGGCCAAAATCGCGGTCTGATAGCCGCAGCCGGTGCCGATTTCCAACACCTTGTGCAAAGGCCCCTTTTCCAGCAGCAACTCCGTCATTCTGGCGACGATATAAGGCTGGGAAATGGTCTGATTATGACCAATCGGCAGGGCCGTATCTTCATAGGAACGACTGGCCAAGGCCTCGTCGACGAAAATATGCCGAGGCGTGTCGATCATCACGTTCAACACACGGTTATCGCGTATGCCTTGCTCCTGCAAGCGTTTGGCCATGCGCTCGCGGGTCCTGCGCGAGGTCATGCCGATACCGAGTAGACGTTGGCTCATGCGTCATCCTCCCGCTCCAGCCAATGGCCTATCATGTCCATGCGCTCATAACGGGTTAAATCCAATTGCAATGGAGTCACCGAAACATAACCGTTTTTAACGGCAAAAAAATCGGTGCCGGGTCCGGCGTCCTGTTCGCTGCCTGGGGGCCCCACCCAGAAAATCTCCCGCCCTCTCGGGTCGCTGGAGCGGATGATCGGCTCGGCGCGGTGCCGCTGACCCAGCCGGGTCGATTGATAACCTTGCAAGTCGGCAATGGCTATGTCCGGCACATTGACGTTCAATAACGTGTCTTGCGGCAACGGATGATTGATGATCTTCTTCATCAAGGTCACGGCGACATGGCCGGCGGTATCGAAATGTTTAGGGTTACCGGACGCCAGCGAAATGGCGACGGCCGGCAAGCCCAGAAAACGTCCTTCCGTCGCCGCCGCCACGGTGCCCGAATAGAGGACATCATCGCCCAGATTAGCGCCATGATTGATGCCGGCGAAAACCATGTCCGGTTCCTGCTCCAATAGACCGGTAATGGCGAGATGAACGCAATCGGTCGGCGTTCCGTCGACGCGAATAAAGCCATTCTCGGAATCAATAGCGCGTAACGGCATTTCCAGAGTCAGCGAGTTACTGGCCGCGCTGCGATTCTTGTCGGGCGCAACCACCGATATATCGGCATAGCAGGCTAATGACTCAGCCAGCGTAGCCAATCCCTGTGCCAGGTAACCGTCGTCATTACTTATTAATATGTGCATGCTGCTCTAAAACACTATAAAATCAGCCATATTAGCAAAAATTTCGGCAAAAAATCAGCTGGCGTGACAAAAAAAATACTTTCCGCAGAAGATTCTGCATTATTCAGGCAAACAATTGGCAAGGTCATTGCAGTAAAAAAGGAAAACGTGGCGTTAAAACCGGCCCGGAAACCCCGTCCGCGGCCTCTATCGCAAACCTTCGAGCGAGACAATCCATTAGAAAAGGTGATCGACACGGCGTTAGAAACGCTAAGCCATGAAGACAAACTCAGCTTCATCGCCCCCGGTCTGCAAAAAAACGTGTTAAAAAAGCTGCGTAAAGGCTATTACGGTCTAGATGCCGATATCGACCTGCATGGCCTGAGCAGCCAAGTGGCGAAACAACATTTACTGAATTTTCTTCACCATTGCGTCGAAGATGGCTGTCGCTGTGTGCATATCATACACGGCAAGGGCTATCGATCGCCGGAGCATCATCCGGTGCTGAAAAACGATGTCAACCTGTGGCTACGCCAGCACAAAGACGTACTGGCGTTTTGCTCGACGCCGCCTAAAGACGGCGGCACCGGCGCGGTGTTCGTGCTATTGAAGCTATCGGAGAAATACGGCGAACAGGACGGCGCCGAGTATTAGCCGGTAATAAACGAAGGGCAGCATGCCGATCTTTTCCAGCAGCTTTAAAAACCAGCCGATGGTTAAATAAGCCACCACGGCGGAAACGCTTGCGCCGACGACGATCAGATCCCATTGCACCGGCTCGCTGCTTTGCGCCAAATCAATGACGTGCAACAGGCCGGCCAGCGCAATGACCGGGATCGACAACAGGAACGAGAAGCGCGCCGCCTGCTCCCTGCGCAATCCGGTGAGCAAACCGGCGGTAATGGTGATGCCGGAACGCGATGTGCCCGGTATCAAGGCGATCGCCTGAAACAGGCCGACGATAATCGCATCGAGCAAGGTGACTTCGCTGCGTTGTTCTCGCGCCCATTTTTCCGCGACCCATAATAATAAGGCGAAAACAATCGTGGCCCCGGCGATCACCAGCGGTGAACGCAGCGCCTCCTTCAGAGGATCGGGCAAAGAAATCCCGACGAGACCGACCGGAATCGTCCCCAATATGACGTACCAGGCCAGCTTCGCATCTTCGGTCAAGCCTCGTCCTAGCAAGGAGCCTAGCCAATCATTGATGATGCGATAGAGGTCGTGACGATAAAACGCCACCACCGCGGTCAAGGTGCCGACATGCACCGCGACATCGAAAACCAAGCCCTGATCTTCCCAACCGGAAATCACCGGCAGCAAGATCAGATGAGCCGAGCTGGAAATCGGCAAAAATTCGGTTAACCCTTGTAATACGGCGAGCGCTAGCGCTTGAATAATATCCATGATTTGATTGTCAGCCAATAAAAATTAGCCGACAATTGTATCGCTAGTCGGGACGACGTTCTAATAAACTTGCAGCGCCGAGCTACAGTTGACAGGCAATCCGCCTGGATACGAACAACACCACATTGCTCCTTTGGCGATTTTTGGCGGCTTGCTTCGCGAAGCCGCCCTACGATGCGCTGATGTGCTGATGAGAGGAAGCGCACCGGTTTTTGATGCGTTTCACGCTGTTCAGCACTGAGCAGGCCGGGGTTTGTAACCCCGGCCTGAATCTTTCAAGCCTATGCCAAACTAAAAACCGAAACGTTCGGGGAAAAACCGAAACGTTCGGGGCGGGTTGAATAACCCGCCCCGCTCAGGGTTTTTGGCGGCTTGCTTCGCGAAGCCGCCCTACGATGCGCTGGTGTGCTGACGAGAGGAAGCGCACCGGTTTTTGATGCGCTTCACGCTGTTCAACATCCGAAGGCAAGACGGTGCTTTGCGTAGGAGCGCCGCCCTCGGCGCGAAAAGAGCCATTCGGCCCGAGGGCGGGCCTCCTACGGGCAGACTTTGGCGGAGCCGCGGCGCAGCAAGTAGCCGCATGTCGCTATGCGAAATGCAGGTCAACGAGGTCCTGAACGATTCAACCGTCACTAGAGCAAGTTAAACGTTTGGGGCGGGTTAAATAACCCGCCCCGCCCAGAGGGATGACGCGATATTAACCAATGTGTTGGTTCAGGTATTTTTAATGAGGGAGCCCTGCTAAACACCCCTAAAACGCTCAAGCTGAGAATTGCTGATCGCACATCCTAATCTACTTGGCCTACGAACTTATTTCGAAGCCAAGCTTTAAGGTTTTAACATTTCAATAGCTATCGATTGCAACAACCCCGCGAAAAAATAAATGAACTGGTTCGACGAACATTCGATTTCCTATTCCATCTTGATCCTGAGCCTGGTGATCTCCTTCGGCCTAGCCTTGGGACAGATTCCGTTGTTTCGCCTGAAGCTGGGCATTGCCGGCGTATTGTTTTCCGGCATCGTCTTCAGTCACTTCGGCTACACGCTAGACGGCCACTTGATGCATTTCATTCGTGAATTCGGCTTGATTCTGTTCGTCTACGCGATCGGTCTGCAAGTCGGCCCGGGCTTCGTCAATTCCTTTCTACATAACGGCATCAGCCTGAATCTGATGGCTGCGGGCATCGTACTATTAGGCGCCGTTGTGACGCTGCTGATCAGTCAATTCGGCGGCATTGAAATACCGGTGGCGGTCGGTTTGTTTTCCGGGGCCACCACCAACACCCCATCGCTGGCGACCGCTCAGGAAATTCTCGGCCAACTACCCGGCGTCGATGCAGATACGTTGAAACAACCGGGACTCGGCTACGCGGTGGCCTACCCTTTCGGCGTCATCGGCATCATCTTATCGATGCTGGTCATCAAACATTTTTTTGCAATAAACGTCGAGGGCGAGGCGAAAAATTTCGACAAACAACAACGACAATCGGCCAACCGTTCGATATCGAAAGACCTGATCATCGAAAACCCGAACCTGAACGGCTTGACGATTGCGCAAATTCCTTTTTTCGATGCGATGAGCGCGATCGTGACCCGTATTGCCCATCAAGACAAGGTCAGCATCGTCAGCAGCGAAACAATGCTGCAAACCGGCGATTCCATCCGTCTGGTCGGCAAACCGAAAAACATCGACAAACTGAAGATATTGATCGGTCCCGACTCGCCGGTAAATCTGAATGAAATTTCCAACAGCCTGCATTTACAGCGTTTCGTCGTCACCAACAAGGAAGCCATCGGCAAAACGATCGATGAATTAAGAACCTATTACGCGGTGACGATTTCCAGGATTCAACGGCCGGAAGTGGAAATCATACCGAACAAATCGACCCGCATTCATTTTGGCGATGAACTGCATGTAATCGGGTCTAAAGAAGCGTTGAACAATATCGAAAAGGTGCTAGGCAATTCACTGGAAAAAATCAATCATCCTCAGGTGATGCCGATCTTCATCGGCATCACGCTGGGCGTGATCCTGGGCAGCTGGCCGCTTTATATCCCCGGCATTCCTTCGGCGGTCAAGCTGGGACTGGCCGGCGGGCCGCTGATCATGGCCATCGTTCTCAGCCGGGTCGACAGTTGGGGCACGATGACCTGGCAGATGCCGAAAAGCTCCAACATCATCCTGAAAGATATCGGCATCGTGTTGTTCCTCGCCTGCGTTGGCCTGAACGCCGGCGATCAGTTTCTGGCCACCTTGGTGGAAGGCGATGGGCTGAAATGGCTGGGCTTTGCCGTGCTGATCACGTTGCTGCCCTTGCTGATCGTCGCGATGATCGCGAGGCTATACCTGCGGCTAAATTTTCTCTCCATCTGCGGCCTGCTGGCCGGCAGCATGACCGACCCGCCGGCGCTAGCCTTCGCCAACGGCTTCAGTCCTTCCTCGGCCGTTGCCATTGCCTACGCCACGGTCTATCCGCTGGTCATGATACTGAGGATTATTTCGGCGCAGTTGATCATTCTGTTGTTTATGTGACGCCCTATTTAACCTGAGTTCGGGGGAATTATTCAGCGTACTTTTAACAGCATCGTAGGGCGGCTTCGCGTAGGGCGGCTTCGCGTAGGGCGGCTTCGCGAAGCAAGCCGCCAAAAAACGCTACCGGAGACAAAATTGGCCGTTGTGCGTATCCAGGTGGATTGCCTGGCGGCGAATCCACCCTACGATGGGTCAATCCGACGTTTGCGATACCAACGTAGGGTGGATCAAGCGCAGCGGATCCACCAATGTAGGGCGGCTTCGCGAAGCAAGCCGCCAAAAAACGCCACCGGAGGCAAAATTGGCCGTTGTGCGTATCCAGGCGTATTGCCTGACGGCGAATCCATCCTACGATGGGCCAGCCGACGTTTGCGATACCAACGTAGGGTGGATCAAGCGCAGCGGATCCACCAATGTAGGGCGGCTTCGCGAAGCAAGCCGCCAAAAACCGCCACCAGAGCAAAATTGGCATTGTGCGTATCCAGGCGTATTGCCTGACGGCGAATCCATCCTACGATGGGCCAGCCGACGTTTGCGATACCAACGTAGGGTGGATCAAGCGCAGCGGATCCACCAATTTAGGGCGGCTTCGCGAAGCAAGCCGCCAAAAAACGCTACCGGAGACAAAATTGGCCGTTGTGCGTATCCAGGTGGATTGCCTGGCGGCGAATCCACCCTACGATTGCGATGCCAATGTAAAGCCGATCGTCGTGAAGCGCATCGACACATGGTGCGCTTCCTATCGTCAGCACACCCTACCCACTGTTGTTTATGTGACGCCCTATTTAAAGAAACCAGGTGCTCAACCAGGGCACGTAGGTGATGATCAACACCGCCACTAGTAAAATCAGCATGAACGGGATCGTGGCCTGATACAGTTCGGTGATCGGCTTGTTGAAACGGTAACTGGCAATGAACAGATTCATGCCCACCGGCGGGGTAAAATAGCCGATTTGCATATTGGCCAGAAAGATCACGCCCAGATGAATCGGATGTACGCCATAATTGAGGGCGATCGGCACGATCAACGGCACGACGATGACCAGTGCGGAAAAAATATCCAGTATCGCGCCCAAAATCAATAGAAAAATATTGAGCAGAATTAAAAAGGACATCTTGCTGTCGATATTTGCCTTAACCCATTCAAACAAATGCATCGGAATTTGCGCATCGACCAGGTAATTGGTGAAGGCTATCGACACGCCCAGGATCATTAAAATCCCGCCAACCATCTGCATCGATGCTTTGATCACCTGGATCAGGTTTTGTAATTCTATTTCCTTATAGACGAAGATTTCCACCAGCATCACGTATAACGCCGTCACCGCCGCGACCTCCGATACCGTCAGAAAACCGCCAAAGATGCCGGCCACGATGAATACCGGCAGCGGCAACTCCCAGATCGCCTCCCTAATCGCGGCCCACGCCTCGGTCAGGGAAAAAACACTACGCTGCCACGATAAATGCCGGTTGGCCCAGGCGGTCCAAAGACCCAGCAGCAAAATCATCAGCAGCGCCGGCAACAAACCGGCCATGAACAATTCCGGCAAGGTGAACCTTTGACCCAGGCTCATCTGTTGAACGATCACTCCATAGAGGATCAACGGGATAGACGGCGGCAACAACAAGCCCAAACTGCCGCTGGTGGTCACCAGGCCGAGACTGAACTTTTCCTGATAGCCCTCGGCAATCAGCGCCGGCAGCAGCAACGCTCCCAGGGCCACGATGGTGATGCCGGAAGCCCCGGTAAAGGCGGTAAACACCGCGCAGGCCACCAACGAGACGATGGCCAAGCCGGACGGCATCCAGCCGAAGAAAACCCGAGTCAGGCGCAAGATTCGCTCCGAAGTCTTGCCTTCCGAGAGAATATAGCCGGCGAAGGTGAACAACGGCAGAGCCACCAGTAACGGCGTTTCGGCGATGCGGTAGAGCTCTGCGGCAATAATGGCCAAATCAACCTCGGAGCTGACAAAGCCCAGCATCGTCGCCGCCAAGATCACGACAAACAACGGTGCACCGATCATCACCATCAGCACAATGATTAAAATGGCAAAAACTGTCATTGACTTAGAGAATTAGGCAATACGATGGAGATGGTATAGCGTAGCGAAATGATCAAAAAGGCGATCGGTATGATTGCCTCACACAGCCAATTCGGCACCGCGGCGAAGGCGATGCCGCCATATCGATATTCCTGAAGCACAAACTGCAGACTATGCCAGGTCATGACGTAGCACACCGCCGAAGTGAACAGCGCGCTTAGCCGCTGCGCGATAGGCCGAATGCCGGCAGGCAGTTTCTTGACGACCACATCGATACTGATATGTTGACCGTCGCGGCTGGCGATCATCGCGCCGATCAGCGCGATCCACAACACGGCGATGCGAACAAAGGATTCCGCCCAGATGATGCCGCTGGCAAAGAAATTACGCATCACGATCTGAGTCACGGCCACCAGCATCAAGGAGATGAACAACGCGACTAAAATAAAGGTCTCGCCGTTCAATAACCAACGCCGTATGTTACGCAATGCCGTCAAGCTCATTGCTGCCGTCTGAACTCGGCCAAATAAGCATTCAACTCCCTGATTTTATCGGCCGACATGTTGCCCTCCTGCTCAATCTTGCGGTTGGCGCTGACGATCGTGCGTCTCAGCTCATCGGCCGCGGCCGGCGTCGGCTTCAGAAACTGAATGCCCTGTTCCTTCAGCACCTCGGCCGCTTGCAGGTTATCCTCTCGGGTGTGCTTATCGATTTCCTCAATCACCCGCCCCATCACCGAGCGCACGATCTGACGGTCCGCTGCGGAAATTCTTGCAAATGCGCCCTTATCCAGCACCAATGCGCCGAACGCATATAACAGCGGTATATCGGTGACATATTTGACTTTGGTATGCCACTGCAAGGCCAGTGCGCCGACCGGCGAGCCGGCAACCACATCGATCATACCGGTTTGCAAACCCATCAGCACATCGCGCAACGGTAACGGAATCGGCGAGATGGAAAAGGCCTTCATCGCCTCCAAGACCACGCGATTATCATCCGGCACCCAGACCTTGTAATTGCGCATTTGCTCGAGGGTCTGCACCGGCGCCGTGGACATCACATAAGCCATGCCGACTTCGGCGAACCCCAGCGGCACGACGCCATGTTCCTCCAAACCTTGCATCAGCTTGGCATCCATTTTCCGTCTGACATAATCCACTTCCTGGAGGTTATGAAACTTCAACACCAGATTGTAAAGCTGAATATCGGGATAAATGTTGCTCAGTACCGCATTTGTCACCGCCGCGCCATGCAATTGGCGCAAGCGCATTTTGCGCAACACTCCGACGTCATCGCCCATCACACCGCCGGGATAAAATTTAAATTTAACCCGGCCGTCGGTCTTACGATTAATTTCTTCGGCGCCGGCGCGCAATTGCCTGACCCAATAAGAGCCATCCGGCGATAAGGTGGCGATTTTAAACGTATAGGCCTGCGCGGTATTAGCGGCGAAGGTCAACAACAGCCACAGCATGGCCTGGTAAACTTGAATTTTCATATCCTAGCTCGCTCATTAAAAGTAGTCATCGGCGCTTTGTAATAATTCAGCCGCTCGCTGCTGCGCCAGCGTGTTGATCAATGTTAACCCATTCTGCTGAGGATTGGCGGCTATGACCGCTTCTAACAAACGGTCATGCAGTTCGCGATCAAACACCATGCGGGCATAGTACCGGGCATAGAGCACCGGCGCCATCAAGTTTTTTTCGGCGGACAAGCTTATGGCCTTCTCAAAATAGTGTCGAGCCAAATCGGGCTTGCCGCCTAAAGCAGGCGGTAAAATGCTCTCCAGCATGCCCAAATACAGATAAATCTCGCCATCGCGATAGTCTTCATCCATTTCGCAGACATGACGCATCAGTCGTTTAACCTGGGCCAATTGGGCCACAGCGCGCCAATCGCCGGCATGGGCGCGTATCCAGCCGGCCCAGGCCGTGCCGAGCGCATAAAGGCTTTCCAGGTCCTCCTTTTCGGTGTCTTCGATCACGGTAGAAAATTCGGCGAAAGTCAGCGTCTGCACATCGCAGAGCGCTTGCTTATGCAGACAGGCGGCTCGGACGGCAAAACTCAGCGCCTTCTCAGTCAGGCGCCGATTCCTAGATGGTTCATCGTCGGCCATTAACGCCGTATAGGAGGCATAGAGTCTGGCGGTGGATAGCAACAGCGCTTCGTCTTCAGGTTCACTGAGCAGCAAGGCCTCCTGCATCAGTAAATAGGCTGGAATTGCCTGCGCCACCATCTCCGGATCATTGGAGTTCAACATCGCCTGCTGCAAATGACTGCCGAAATCCTTTGCCGCGGACGTAATAAAAAAGCTACAGCCGTTGCAGGCTAAGACTAGCGTGACCAGCAACAGCGCTTTCATCGATCGATTTCTCACGAGTCTCGCTCCTGACTTTGCTCCGCCATGCCGGCGTCGAGCATTTCTTCCATACGCTCGCAATAGGCCTTCAAGACCTTGATGCGCGCATAATATTTATCATTACCCTCGACCATTAGCCATGGGGCCTGATGGGTGCTGGTCCTGGCTATCATTTCGTTAACCGCTCGCTGGTAGTCATCCCATTTTTCCCGATTACGATAATCCTCTTCGGTTATTTTATGCTTTTTATAGCTGATTTGCTCACGCTCCTTAAATCGTTTTAGCTGTTCTTCCTGGTCGATATGCAGCCAGAATTTCAACAGCACGATGCCATGCTCAACCAAGGCTTCTTCAAAATTAACGATTTCCGCATAAGCCCGCTGCCACTCGCGCCGACCGGCAAAGCCTTCCACCCGCTCCACCAGAACCCGACCGTACCAGCTGCGATCATAAATCGTCACTTGCCCGGCGCGCGGAATATGACGCCAAAAACGCCAGAGATAATGATGCGCGCGTTCCTCGTCGGTCGGTGCGGCAACCGGTATGACCTGATAATTTCTAGCATCCATAGCATGGGTCAAACGCCTGATTGCGCCGCCCTTGCCGGCGGCATCCCAGCCCTCAAACACCAATATACTGGATCGTTTCAATTGATGGGCCTGACGCACCAGCTTGTTGATCCGCCCCTGATACTTCGCCAACTGTTGTCTATAGGTTTTTTTATCCAGTTTTAAGGTTAAATCCAGCGAATCGAGCAAATTTTGCTGACTGACATGATTAACCCTTGGCCAGTCAGCCTCATTGTTCAGTTGTTTTAAAACCTGGCGCTGGGCAATATGCTGCTCGATACGATTCAGGACATGCTGTCCGACGGTCAGACTGCTATAACGGATATCGGAGCCTTCCACGATCAGCCAAGGCGCCGAGGCTGTGCTGGTTTCTGTCAAGACTCGTTCGGCGACCGCGACAAATTGGTCATAGAGGGCTAGATGTTTTATATCTTTTTCGGTCACCCGCCATCTCGTTTCCGGTTTTTTTTGCAAGGCTTTCAGGCGTTTTTTCTGGGCGTCCTTTTTTAAATGCAGCCAGCATTTGATGATTAACGCCCCATCATCGCTCAACAACTGCTCTAACTGCCTGATATGCATTAATTGCACCTGCAGCTGATCATCTCCAGTTTCACCGTAGACTCGTTGGGCCAGGGGTTCGCTATACCAGGAGCCGACGTAAATACCGATGCTCCCCTTCCCCGGCAAGGTGCGCCAGAAACGCCAGAATTTGGGCCTCTCCCTCTCTTCATCGGAAGGCTCGGCAAAGGCGATGGTGCGCATATAGCGCGGGTCCATCCATTCATTTAAGAGGTTGATCACCTCCCCTTACCGCCACCGTCGACGCCTGAAATTAAGATAATGACCGGAAAATCACAGTCCTGCAGTTTTTGTTGAGCTAGCAACAATTGCGTCCGCAATAACGAAACTTTTTCCCGGTAAATCGACTTTTTAACGGTATGTCCTAACTCAGCAATTTCAAACACCTAGCCTCCTTAATGCCGTTTTTTTTCCGCCTTTAAAGCATAGCAAAAATAAAATCCTCATTATTGTTAATTTTAGTTTTGACAGAAAACCTTTTGTCGTGATACAAATATCGACGTCGATTTAATAACAAAACAAAGACATTCGACAAGCAACTCGAGTTGCCCCCTTATCAAGTAGTAAGGGTTATTATTACAATAAATACCAAGAGGATTATGAAAATGGCTGAAGAAAAACAAAGCAATACTTACACCATCGTTGTTGCTGTATCTGCAGTAATTATGATCGCATTCGTAATGATGCTGAAAGGCAGAGAAACAGAGCATTTGAAAATGTCTGCTCAAACAACGCCAGAAGCTGAAGCTCAAGTTCTGGGAAAAGCTAGAGACTTCAACAACGTTATGGAATAATGAATAAAAGTCCCTTGTTTCTAAAACAAGGGACTTTTCTCCTCCCCCCAATGTTTCCAGCCAGATTAGCCATTCATAGACTTGGCAAATTTAGCCACCGTTAATCCCCGCTACCCGGCCATTTAGTTTTTCCCCAGCTAGTTATAGTTCGTTTCCTCTCGGTTTTTATCCCTTGCCTATGTTTAAACTTCGACTGTTATTAGGAAGGTCGTGTTTCAGGCGTAAAATTACCTTCCTGCAATTGACCGTCTTAAACGGCTAACGTAGGTGCTATACTTTCCCGCCGACACTTTTTACAACCCGAGTTCGGGGTCAAAATTTGTCCAACGGTATGAAATAGATGAGTATCAGACATTGAACCGAATCCTTTATAGCAAGTCTGAGCTTAAAACTATTCGACACTGGTACTGATATCAAATCAGTCTTTTTACTCATAAGGAGAAGTTATGAAAAAATCCAAAAACACCCCTTTTGCCATTGCATTAGGAACCTCTTTAGTTTCAGGACTGTCCGCAAATGTGGCCCAAGCCGACGCGTCGATCGATGCGAACAGCAATCCATTTGCCCTGACTGAACTGTCATCCGGTTACATGCAGACCGCCCAATCCGATCAAGAACAAAGCGGTTCGATGAAGATGAAAGACGGCTCTTGCGGCGAAGGCAAATGCGGCGGCGCGATGATGCAAGGAAATCAGGAAAAAGCAGCCGAAGGCAAATGCGCCGGCAATAAACCGATGCCTTCCGACAAAACGAAAGACATGGAAGGCAAATGCGGCGAAGGCAAATGCGGCGGTTCAATGAAAAAATAATTAACTGCCGACCAGGATCGGCCCACAAGGGCCGATACTCTCCACACGACTCTGTAGTAAACGTCGCACACCCAACATCCCTCCTATACTCTGCCGGCCAATCCGCCTGGATACGCACAACGGCCAATTTTGCCCCCGGAGGCGGGGTTTGGTGGCTTGCTTCGCGAAGCCACCCTACGAATCCGCCCATGTTGGCTACGTTGGCATCGCAACCGTCGATCGGAACCGCCGTGGATTCGCCGCCAGGCAATCCGCCTGGATACGCACAATGCCAATTTTGCTCCGGAGGCGGGGTTTGGTGGCTTGCTTCGCGAAGCCACCCTACGAATCCGTCCACGTTGGCTACGTTGGCGTCGCAACCGTCGGGAACCCGCCGTGGATTCGCCGCCAGGCAATCCACCTGGATACGCACAACGGCCAATTTTGCCTCGGAGGCGGGGTTTGGTGGCTTGCTTCGCGAAGCCACCCTACGAATCCGTCCACGTTGGCTACGTTGGCGTCGCAACCGTCGGGGACCCGCCGTGGATTCGCCGCCAGGCAATCCGCCTGGATGCTTGGATTAATTTGACTAAGGCCCCGAGCTTTCCGGTAGAATCTCACTTTTGCTAAGATCTCTCAGCAATTAAAGTTAGCTGAGCGGCAGACAAATTGTCCTGGCATGAATTAACTGAACGACTCTCACGCGTTCGTATACCGACCTTTTTACAGACCATGAATAAAGAAGACATCACAAACGTTAAACTTTTCCTACTCGATTTACAGGATCGAGTTTGCCAGGCGCTGGAAGGCGAAGAAACAGAGACTCACTTTATCGAGGATAATTGGGAGCGTAACGAAGGCGGCGGAGGCAGAACCCGGGTTCTGAGCGGCGGACGCATCATTGAACAAGGCGGCGTTAATTTTTCCCATGTCTTTGGCGACAAACTGCCGGCTTCGGCAACGGCGGCCCGGCCGGAATTGGCTAACCGACAATTTCAAGCGATGGGCGTATCGCTGGTGATTCATCCGCGCAACCCCTATGTGCCGACCTCGCATGCCAATGTCCGTTTTTTCGTCGCGGAAAAACCGGGAGAAGAACCGATCTGGTGGTTTGGCGGCGGTTTTGACTTGACGCCTTTTTATCCGTTTGAGGAAGACGTGATTCATTGGCACGAAACCGCTCGCAAAGCCTGTGAGCCGTTCGGCCCCGATGTTTATCCGCGTTACAAAAAATGGTGTGACGACTATTTTTATCTGAAACACCGCGATGAAACTCGCGGCGTCGGCGGATTGTTCTTCGATGACCTGAACGAATGGGGCTTCGAGCGCTGCTTTGCCTTTATGCAGAGCGTCGGCAATCATTATATCGACGCTTATCTGCCGATAATGAAAAAACGTCAGGACACCCCTTACAGCGACAAAGAACGCGACTTCCAACTCTACCGGCGCGGCCGTTATGTCGAATTCAATTTGGTTTATGACCGCGGCACGTTGTTCGGCCTGCAATCAGGAGGCCGAACCGAATCGATCCTGATGTCTATGCCGCCGGTCGCCCACTGGAAATATAATTGGCGCCCCGACCCCGGCAGTGCGGAGTCTGTGCTTTATGAACAATACTTAAAACCGCGTGACTGGCTGGGCACGAACGGTTCATCATAAACGCGAGAGCCTTGGAAAATCGACAACTTTGCAACCATTCAAACGTGAAACCGGAGTTGATAACTGCCAGGAATTTACCCAGCACCTAAATTCCATAGGCTAATGGCTGCGATAAATCATCTTCGTTAATTTAGGTGCTGGGTTAATACATCCTTGGCAGCTAATGGCATCCTGCCTCACGCGGCACTTGCATGTCCCTGTGCGGCGGCCGCTAGCGATGTCCTATCTCGCGCGGCACTTGCACTTCCTTGTGCGGCGGCCGCTAGCGATGTCCTATCTCGCGCGGCACTTGCACTTCCTTGTGCGGCGTAAGCTCTGACCGCAACGTCTGACTGCCAGGGAGGGTGGGAATGCCACACCGGTCGGGAACCGGTGAGGTAGACCGTCAGGGACGATGGAAATGCAGGTTTTGCCGGTAGAAAATTGCTCCTGCATTTTCTACATTTCCGCCTTCCTTGGCGGTCAGAGCAAAAATCTGCCTGTTGCAGACAGCCCGATAAATCAATAATCGACTCCCTCTTATAAAAATACGCTGAATAATTTCAAACATTTTTAGCCGACCCGGTGGATGCGCTCCGCTTATCCACCCTACGAATGGGGGTGAGTAGTTCCCATTTTTATACTGAATAGTTACGATTTTATTTGCTTAGGTACTGGATGCTTATGTTATATTAGGGTTCATTAATAAAGCATTCCAGGGAGACGTCATGATTTTCCGACAATTTTTTGAACCGGTCACCTCGACCTATACCTATCTGCTAGGCTGCGAATTCAGCCGCAAAGCCATCTTGATCGATACCGTCGCCAGCGAAGTTGATTTCTATATTCAACAACTAGAACAACTGGATCTGGACTTGGTTTATACGCTGGAAACCCATGTCCATGCCGACCATATTACCGGCGCCGGACATTTGCGCGACCAGATCGGCAGCAAAAGCATCGTCCACAGGGATGCAGGCGCGATGTGCGCCGACCTGCTGGTCACCGATGGTGTGCAATTGCAGGTCGGCGATATTGAAATCAAGGCGCTGCACACGCCAGGCCACACCAGTGGCTGCACCAGTTATCTGATTGGCGACCGCGTGTTCACCGGCGACTGTCTGTTGATCAACGGCTGCGGTCGCACCGATTTTCAACAAGGCGACTCCGGCGTCATGTATGACAGCATCACTCAGAAGCTGTTCACCCTTCCGTCCGATACCTTGGTTTATCCCGGCCATGATTATAAAGGCCAGACCGTCTCGACGATCAAACAGGAAAAATCACTCAATGCCCGACTCGGCAACGGCAAAACCCGCGAGGAATTTGTTCAGATCATGAATGATCTGGACCTGGCCTACCCAAAATTCATCGACGAAGCCTTGCCGGCCAACAAGGCCTGCGGTCAGCCGGAAAATGATCAGGCCTCAATCGTTCAGGGATAATAGTCCATCATGACCTTATTAATCGCCGCATCCATCGCTATCGGCATCTTATTGAGCCTGCTGGGCGGCGGCGGATCGATTTTAACGGTGCCGGTATTGGTCTATCTGGCCGACTTATCGGCCAAAAGCGCCATCGTCACGTCACTGATCGTCGTCTGCATCACCAGCGCGATCGCCGTCATCCATTATGCCCGAAGCAAGCGGGTATGCTGGAAAACAGGCGCCACCTTCGGCATCGCCGGCATGTTGGGGGCCTTTAGCGGCGGGCGCTTGGCAGCGTATATTCCGGGACCCATCTTATTGGTGTTGTTCGCCACCGTGATGCTGCTGGCGTCGTTTGCGATGATACGGAATAAGAAACCTGTGACCGGCGAAAAAAATTGCGAAGATGATTTCTGTCCGATGAATTTACCGGTCTCGGCCATCCTGTTTGACGGCGTGTTGGTTGGCTTGGTCACCGGTTTGATTGGCGTCGGCGGCGGATTCCTACTGGTGCCGGCCTTGGCTTTATTGGCCGGCCTGCCGATACAAGCGGCGATCGGCACCTCCTTGTTCATCATCGTGCTGCAATCGCTGGCGGCGTTGGCGGGGCATGCCAATCATATGTCGATCAACATCGAGTTGACGCTCTTGGTCACCAGCTGCGCCGTATTCGGCAGCCTGATCGGCGGTCAATTGACGAAAATCATCGACAGCCAGTATTTGAAACGCGGTTTCGGCGTGTTCGTGTTTTTACTGGGCAGTTTTCTGCTCTATCAAGAAATTTCGGCCGAGTTGATTGCACAAATCAAACAATTGCTCATTGAACATAAGGAGTTCATCAAAGGCGCGAGCACCATTATCGTGACCCTGATGCTGTACCGCTTATGGTCTAGGTTGCACTAAGCTAAAAAAACCTGAGTTCAGGTTAAAATTTGCATCGGATCTGTTCTGCAATATCATCTTGGTGATCGGGTCAGAGGGAGCCGCAGCTCCCGTCTGCCCACAGAACCGTGCGTACGGGTCCGTACACGGCTCCTCACGTAAGACGAATCCATTGAGATACCTCAAACCAATGCGCTAACTGTCGGTCGGATCGTATTTCCTGTCCCATCAGGTTGATAAACCAACTGTTCGGATAGGCTCTCGTCACCGCTCGGGTTGCGGAAAGCGCCCACCGTTTCTTGTTGGAAAAGACCGTCTGGGCGGCTTGCTTTCGCGGTACGCCCCGTTTGACCAGGTTTCGATACAGATGCTGTTTCCGCTTCTGCTGACTCACCAGCCTCGCTCGTAATCGTCGCCGGATATGGGCTTCGATTTTCCTCAGCTGGGACGGGTATTGGGTCAAGCTGTAGTAGTTGGCCCAGCCCACGTACCACTGATTAAGGTCGGCCAGGGTGTGATTCAGCGTCTGATGGGTGCCTCGCGGCGTTAAGGCTTTGACTTTACTCATGGCCGTTTGCAGGGCTTTGTGCGCAATCGCTACTGTCCTGTCGACCACGGTAAAGCCTAAGAACTTTACCGCATCGGATTTAGCCACTTGGCTTTTCTCCCGGTTCACCTTCAGTTTCAGCTTGTTTTCGATGAATTGGCTGACTTTCTCCATCACTCGCTCCGCCGCCTTTTGCGACCCAACGAAAATGTTGCAGTCATCGGCAAACCGACAAAATTCCAGTCCGCGCTTTTCCAATTCCTGATCCAGTTCGTCCAGAACAATGTTGCTCAGCAAGGGCTTAACGGTCCGCCCTGCATCGCACCTTCCTTGTTGGGGTTGACGACGCCGTTGATCATCACGCCACTGCGCAGCATCATGCCGATCAAGCGCAAGATGCGTTTGTCGGCGATCCGTTGCCCCATCCGGCCAATCAGCCGGTCGTGGTGAATACGATCGAAGAACTTCGATAAGTCGATGTCCACCACATAGGGTTTACCGCTTTCCACGATCCGTTGCGCCGCTTGCACCGCTTGGTGTTGACTCCGTCCCGGACGAAAGCCATAGCTGTGCCCTGAAAAATGCGGATCAAAGATCGGTTCCAGCAACAATTTCAGGGTCGTCTGTACCACACGATCCCGCACCGTCGGTATGCCGAGCAGACGTACGCCCTTGCCGCCAGGCTTAGGTATTTCCACTCGGCGAACCGGCGAGGGTTGGTAAGTCCAATCCTGCAATTCCTGTTGCAGACGACTTAGCTCTTCGTCTAAACGGGCTTCAAAGTCGGCTATCGTGACCCCGTCAATGCCGGGTTTGCCTTTGTTCTTCTTCACCTGTTCAAATCCCGCACTCAAATACAACGTTGAGCACAGTTGGTCAAAGAGTCTTGGTTCCTCAATCAATCGGTCATGTTCGTTCATTTCACTTTTTCTCTCTCTTGCAATGGCCTTTCTTCAATCTCGCGCAATCGATTCGTTCACTGTTTACGACGCGAATAGTCGATTGCTCCTGTCAGGCTGATCTCAGACCCTCAGTTTATAATCAACGGCCATGGCCGCTTACGTGTTCCACCCTTCACCTCCAACTTCCTGTCACTGGTTCGATGTTTTTCCCTCAGCTATGTCACCATAACCTCATCGGCATCGAACTTTACGATTACTACGGCTTCATCTGCAGACCCTCGGTTCATCACGTCAGCATTACTGCTGCGCTTAGGGCTTAAGGTGTCGCAGTTACACCGACCCGAAGCCGACGGCCCTTCACTGGGTAAGATAGTCAACTTTATCTCGGTCCACCTACCTTCAATACAACAGCAAGTTACGGTGAGAATATCGGACTTCGGTGGACGCGGGCACCTCATCCTCTTGCTGCCGCCTTACGAAGGTTCACTCTCGTTTAGGTGACCGATTCGGCTAGAGCTTCTTTCAGATTCCGCATTGGCTCTCGGTAACCGTGCTTCCCTGTTGGGTAGCTACCGGGAGTTTCTTTGGACACCCTTGCTTTCGCCTACTTCTTCCCTTCTCACAGGGCAAAGGCTGGACTTTCACCAGCTAGCTGACTACCATGCCAGTCACACCGCTTCACTTCGTTCAGCGGCACTCTACGGCGTAAACCTTATTATTCTCAATGAATAGAGCGTAATTATTTATTGCACCTTATCCGCTTCAACATTATGTTTTGCTATAGACCGCGACCTGTCCGCGCCCTTGTTTTTTCACTTGATAACAGGCCTGATCCGCTTCCTCGATCACCGTGGAGAAATCGGTTGAGTCGGCGTTGATTTTCGCCATGCCAATGCTAACGCCTATCTTGAAACAATGATCTTGCCAGTAGAAATTATACTGTTTGATCTCTTCGCAGATCGCCGCACCAATATCTCTCGCCTGCGACAAACAACAATGCTCCAAAATGATGGCGAATTCGTCGCCACCGAGACGGGCCAAGGTATCGCGCTGTCGCAGTTGTTTCGCTAACAATTCACTGACGCCGCGCAACAAATCATCCCCGGCAAGATGTCCGCAGCTGTCATTAACGGCCTTGAAATGATCCAGATCCAGAAAACAAAACACATGCTCGGACCGATCCTGTCTACTGCCAGCAATGATTCTTTCCAGACGTTGTTCACAAGCCCTGCGGTTGAGCAAACCGGTCAGATCATCATGACTGGCCTGATAGGAGATGATTTCGGCTTTTTTTCGCACTTCAGTGACGTCTTCCATCAGCGCAATGAAATGAGTGACCTTGCCTTGTTCATTTTTAACCGGTGAAATCAATTGCTTTGCCCAATAAAGCTCCCCATTTTTCCTTTGATTCAGCAATTCTCCTTGCCAGTGTTCGCCTTTTGCCAAAGTCTGCCATATTTGCTGATAGATAGTTTCCGGCGTTCTTCCAGACTTTAAAATGCGCGGCGACCGTTTAATGACATCCTCCAGTGTATAGCCATTAATTTCCACGAACTTGTCGTTGACATACTCTATCCGGCCTTGGGTGTCGGTCATCATGACCGCGCTAGGGCTATGCTGAACGGCCCAAGACAGCTTCTTCAATTCATCAACATACTGCTTCTGGCAACTGATATCCTGGAAGGATGCGACGGCGCCGATTATGCCTTCATGCTCATCCCTTAACGGCAGGCTGTTAACGGACAACGTCCTGTTGGATTCGGCATTTTTCATGATCATTTCAAAGGCATGGACTTCCTTCCCGGCCAAAGCCAGGTTAAGAGGATTATTCTGCGGCGTTAATTGGGTTTGACCATCCATTTCAAACAGCTGATAGCGTTCTAGCCACTTCCTAGGCGATAAATTGCCTAATTCCAGGCCATACTGTTGCTGCGCAGTCCGATTCAACATCGTCAGCCTGCCCTTGCTATCGCAGGAAATGATGCCTTCCCTGACATTATTCAATATTGAATCCAGGAGGCGATGCTGTTTGTTTAACTGACGGGTTTTTTCCTCCACTAGCTTTTGTGTTTGCAAGGTCTGGCCGGTGACAGACAGCAGAATAAACCCCAACATGCTGATGATGCAAAATCCGGCGATAAAAATCCACCAGTAGGACAGAGTCGTATGCGTATTGATGAATACTTCGCTAGGTTTATAGTTAAAAAGCCAGCGCCTAGAGAGGATATCGATTTCCTTATCTATCTCAAAGCCATAATCGGTCAGATCGGCGCTTATTGCTTGCCGCCGGGAGTGACTTTCGATGATGTTCAGCTCGATATGCTGCCGCTTGGCGAAGTCAATGGTTTGTTCCTTCAGCCCCCGATAATCGAAAAACAGACTGAGATAACCCGATAAAGCGCGTGATTCATGCTGGTCACGATAGACAGGCATCAACAATGCCGCCAGTGACTGCGGCCCTGCAATCGAATCAACGACGGTCGGCCCGATTAATTCCAACTGACCGCTGTCCCTGATCCGCTGCAAGACATCCGGCCAATTCATTCCATTCGCTGGCTTAAATTGTTGTAATTGCAACTGAGGAAGATGAGGCTCGATATAAGCAATGCTGAGCTCGCCGGTCAACAGCAGCGGGCCGAATTCGCTCGCCGGCGCCCATGCTAATGCCTTGATATAGTTATGTTCCTTCAACGCCGCTTGGCTGACAATTTTGAATTCTCTGGCCGATAGCGCCGACATGGCAGTAATGAAGGTTCGGATATTTTCTTCCTGCTGGACCAACGCCAGTCCATCCTTAACGACCTGGCGATGAAAATTATCCACCTTCCCCGCAAATATCCGCCTCAACCTGTCTTGCTCATCCGTTTTTAAAACATTAAATGCCCAAACACCATTAATGCAAAGAAATAACAGTGGGAAGGCGACCGGTATGATACGGGGACGCCAAATAGAACGCGGCTGGGCGATAAAAATTAGCACCAAGGGCGCAAATAAAATCACACCGACGCTGCTGCCCAGCCACCAGGTAAAAAAACTGGCCATGATATCCCCGCGATTAATGATGCCTAACCATAATTCGCTGCCGATCGCTATGAGCGCCGATAACAATTGGCTTAAGGGGCCGCCTAAGCAAAAAAACGCAAAGATGGAACGGTTATCCAACAGAGGATTTTTCGGCTTGAGACAGCGATTGATCATGAAAGCCCCCAAGGCCGCCGACAAACAGGCTTGAAAGCCAACCATCAGTGAGAACATTCGAGGACTAAACTCGCCAAAGCCAAAGATCTCGATCGCTATGATCAAATCGCCGATAAACACAGCCGGAAGCAGCCGATAACCACGCACCCATACCGCCGCCAGCGCAATACCAGCCGGCGGCCAGATAACCGCGGCATTACTGGGAGGCGTTGCCAAAAAATGCATCGACAAGTGTCCAGCCAAATAATATATCGATATTAATAAGAAATTATCGCCGATAATCCGTAATAGTTGTCTTTGGCGCATAGCAAATTCAATCCGAAGTATCAACTTAGGCGCGAATACGGCCGCACACTAAGCTAAATCGCTAACTTTTTGACTCAGTCACTCAAGCGGAATGCGTAAATATCACCGGCGCCTACTGGCTCAATGCTTTGTCGTGATTAGGAGAATGCTGATCAATTAGATTACTGTACCCGTTAAATGTGGAATCCTTAATTTATGCGACCTCGAGTAAATGCTCATAATTCGCATGAAATGAGATTATTCACACAAAAAAATTTTCAATAACTAACGATGACCCAGCCATTTGAAAAGTATGATCAGCGTCAATCATATCAGCAATTGATCTTACCGGTTGAAAGAAAATGGATGCTCCTACTCATCATATCCTTCGATTGATAGATCGCTCTGACAAAATGGCCTCTGACGGATTTAAAACTAGCAAATTGCTAGAATAAAAACAATAAAACGCCGCCTCAAAAAAGACGGCGTTTAGCAAAATTTTGCTCTACATCACATTAATAAAGATTATGGTAGCCGGTTTCTTCGTGTAGAACGATATCCAGACCTTGCAGCTCTTCATCGGCGTCGACTCTTAAACCGATCAAGCTATCGATTAGTTTTAGAATCACAAAACTGAACACGGCGCTCCATAACGCCGTCACCAGCACGCCCAAAGCCTGAATGCTGACCTGGTCGGCGATGCTGACGCCGTGCAGTCCAAGACCGCCAAGGCTTTCCGCGGCAAACACGCCGGTCAAAACAGAGCCGATAATGCCGCCGACGCCATGAACGGGAAAGACGTCCAGCGAATCATCGATCTTCAGCACCCGTTTAAAATATTGGGTCGCAGAAAAACACACCGCGCCCGCGGTGATGCCGATAAATATCGCCCCGGCCGGCCCGACAAAACCGGAGGCCGGAGTAATCGTGCCCAGTCCGGCCACCATGCCGGTAACGATACCCAACACGCTTGGTTTGCCGAAACGCATCCATTCCATCGTCATCCAGGTCAACGACCCAGCCGCCGCCGCAACATGAGTTACCAAAATAGCCATGCCGGCAGAACCATCGGCAGTCAAGGCGCTGCCGCCGTTAAAACCGAACCAGCCGACCCATAACATGCCGGCGCCGGTGACTACCATCGTCATATTGTGCGGCGGCATCGGCGTAGTCGGAAAGCCCTTACGATTACCCAGAAGCAATGCCGAAACCAAGGCGGCGACCCCGGCATTGACATGAATCACGATGCCGCCGGCAAAATCCTTGACGCCTAAATCGGCCAGCCAGCCTCCTCCCCATATCCAGTGACAAACCGGCATATAAACGACAACCAACCATAAGGCGCTGAACCAAAGCATCGCCGAAAACTTCATCCTTTCGGCAAAACCGCCGACGATTAGGGCTGGGGTAATAATCGCGAAGGTCATCTGGAACATGAAAAATACGGTTTCCGGGATATCGCCGCTTAATGATTCCGTCCGTAAGTCAGGCATGAAAACCTTAGCGGAACCGCCGATGAATTTCTGCCATTCGCCGCCATCGGCAAATATGAAACTATAGACGCCGGCCAGCCATAACAGCGATACCAGACAGGTAATCGCAAAACACTGCATCAGCACCGATAAAACGTTTTTACCTCTGACGAGGCCGCCGTAGAACAGGGATAAGCCCGGTAGGGTCATGAACAGCACCAAGGCCGTCGAGGTTAATATCCAAGCCGTATTGGCCTGATTTAATTGATCGGCTAACGCCAATTCTGGCAGCGCTAACATCGCCACAAGCATCAAGTTTTTTGTTGTTGAGTTCATTATTTATTACCACAGTATTATTGATCTGCCTTCTAAATAACGATGACCTGATGCAACAAAATCGCCCCTATCCATGCCAAGCACAGACAGGGGCGATTTTATGCGACTGAGTTATCTTTATCCGGGCAGACTGTTAAATGGCATCCTCTCCGGTTTCTCCGGTTCTGATCCGGATCACCTGTTCCAATTCGGAAACGAAGATTTTGCCATCACCTATTTTTCCGGTGTTGGCTGCATTGACGATGGTTTCCACAGCCTGATCGACGACGCTTTCCGCGACTGCAATTTCCAGTTTAACCTTGGGCAAAAAGTCCACGACATACTCCGCTCCTCGATACAACTCCGTATGCCCTTTCTGCCTGCCGAAACCTTTCACCTCAGTCGCCGTCACCCCCGTCACACCAATCTCGGATAATGCTTCTCTCACATCATCCAATTTAAATGGTTTGATAATCGCGGTAATTAATTTCATGTTATCCCCAGTTGTATGATTAAAAAATCTTGCCTGCCGGCAATAATAAATAATTCCAGAGCAACATACAATTTACGCCGCGAAAATCTCCCCGACCAAGTCCTTTTCAAGCACGAAAACGGGCGCCTAGGCGCCCGTTAATTTCGGCGAACAAGCGCTAGCCTTTGCTGGTGTCGGTAAACTCCGGATAAGCCTCCATGCCACACTCGGAATAATCGACGCCATGATATTCATCCTCTTCGCTGACGCGGAGTCCCATCACCGCCTTAATCACAAACCAAGTCAGCAGACTGGTGACAAAGACAAAACCCAATATGGTCACAATGCCTAGCAATTGAGACGACAGCTTCGCCTCAGGATTGGAAATACACACGGCCAGCAATCCCCAGGTGCCAACCACGCCATGCACCGAAATCGCACCGACCGGATCGTCGATTTTCAGCTTATCCATGCCGATGATCGAAAATACCACCAGAATGCCGCCTATGCCGCCTATGATCGTCGCCACCAATGGTGTCGGCGTTAACGGCTCCGCTGTGATCGCAACAAGGCCCGCCAAAGCGCCGTTCAAAACCATCGACAAATCAGCCTTGCCGAACAAGAAATGGGAGGTCAGTAAGGCCGCGACAACGCCGCCGGCCGCTGCGGCATTGGTGTTGACAAAAACCAGCGCCACCGCATTCGCTTCACCGACATCGGATATCTTCAATTCGGAGCCGCCGTTAAAACCGAACCAGCCCATCCATAGAATAAATGTTCCCAAGGTCGCCAAAGGCAAGTTGCAGCCAGGAATCGGTTGTACTTCGCCATTAGGTCCATATTTGCCTTTCCGTGCGCCCAGCAATAAAACCCCTGTCAACGCCGCCGTCGCGCCACACATATGCACGACACCGGAACCGGCAAAATCCAGAAAACCTTTTTCATCCAGAAAACCACCGCCCCATTTCCAAAAACCTTGCATGGGATAGATAAAGCCGGTCATCACCACGGCAAATATCAAAAACGACCATAATTTCATTCTTTCCGCGACAGCGCCGGAAACAATCGACATCGCGGTCGCGACAAACACCACCTGAAAAAAGAAATCCGACATGCCCGAATAATAGGTTTCGCCCTTGCTGGCCAGCACCTCTTCCAGAGAATTATCGCCACCGATTAAGAAACCGATCCCCGGCCAAACGCTGTTTACCGCCTCATCCGGATACATGATGTTGTAACCGCAAAGCATATACATGATGCAGGCAATCGCAAACAAGGCGACATTCTTGGTTAAAATTTCGGTCGTATTCTTCGCCCTCACCAGGCCGGCTTCCAACATGGCAAATCCGGCCGCCATCCACATCACCAAGGCGCCGCTGATCAAAAAATAAAAAGTGTCCAGCGCATAACTCAATTCTACGATTTTGTTTAAGTTTTCCACTTGTATCTCCTGTAATTGTTTTATAGCGCTTCTTCGCCCGTTTCACCGGTTCTGATACGCACGACTTGTTCTAGGTTTGAAACAAAAATTTTGCCGTCACCGATCTTACCGGTATTGGCCGCGCTGGTGATCGCTTCGACCGCCTGCTCGACCTGGTCATCTGCAATCGCCACTTCGATTTTTGCTTTCGGTAAAAAATCAACCACGTATTCGGCTCCCCGATAGAGCTCTGTATGCCCTTTCTGGCGGCCGAAACCTTTAACTTCGGTGACTGTCACACCGGATACCCCAATGTCTGAAAGCGCCTCACGCACATCGTCCAATTTAAAGGGTTTAACAACAGCGGTTATTAATTTCATAGATCAACACCTATCTCTGGTTCACAATTAAGTTGTCACTCGAATACCCCATATGCACTATGCATGCCAAAGCGAAAAAACGCGGTTTTATTTTGTAAAGCAAGATCGTTTTAACTGGAGGAAACGCAGAATAGACACACCTCTGGATCTCTCTGTGATTGCCGTTGGCAAAGCGGTAGCCAACGGCTTACAAAACGAATGACTTGCTGTCACCGACTGTGACAGTAACGACTTAATCGATTCTTCCCTAAAAAGCTCACTCGGCCGCACAATTGTGGTGCAATAAAACCCGCATTGCACCATTGCATAGCGACAGGAACGCCCATATCAAATCCCAACACACCGTTGCACATACGCAACAATGTTACCCTGTGGCATGTCACTCCCCCGCCGACAGATTGCACACCACGAATCATTCGAGCAAATTCCAAGCGAGTACTCAGTCACTTTATATATGACGGGTACTCGGCAGGCGCCAGCTATTCTCGGTTTGAGCATTTTTGCTGTGTTTAGGGCATGGGGCGTATCTGTCGAGGAGCGCCGCCGAAACCCTGAAAGATACTGAATAGTTAACCCGAACTCAGGTTATTTCTAAAGCGGCATCAAGGACATTGCCGCCTCACCAGCAAAACAAGGCATAACGAATTAAAACAGCCCTATTGCCTCTCAAAGCTAATTCATGATGACTTTAGGCCCATAAGCCTTTATGCTCTTATTGCACCATTGCGGTGCAATTTGCACCAAAGTTGCACAAAAACAACATAAGTTGCGCCATACTTACAATTCATTCCTACACCTTTTCAACGACTTAGAAAAGTGGCCCGTTAATTGCTGAGGTAACCCTGAACTTTATCCAGGAGATCTTTAATGAGAAAAAATCTTATCGCTACACCTTTGATCGGCGGCGTACTGCTAACCGGCAGCGTCAACTTACATGCCGAAGGCCTTGTCGAATCATTGACAGGAAACAATGTTAATGACACTCAAGCTTTAAAAGATTTGGGTATTGAAATTGGCGGCTGGGCTGATGCCGGCATTACCTACGCTTCTCACAGCAATAAGAGCGGCAACAACGGCGCAATTCCGTTTGGCACCGACCGGGTCAACGAATTCCAATTGAATCAGGCTTATCTGTATGTGGAAAAAGCCGTGGACACCAGCGGTTCAGAGTGGGATATCGGCGGCCGCGTCGATTTCATGTTCGGAACCGACGCGCCTTCCACCCAGGCAGGCGGCTGGGATGACCAGATTCTCGGCTCCGACGAAAACAAGGATTTCAATCAATATGATGTGGCATTCCCGCAGGCCTACGCCGAAATCTTCGCCCCCATCGGCAACGGCTTAACCGTCAAAGCCGGCCACTTCTACACCATCATCGGCTATGAAGTCGTCACTTCGCCGGATAACTTCTTTTACTCTCACGCCTTCACCATGAACTATGGCGAGCCGTTCACCCATACCGGCGCTTTGGCGACTTACCAAATCAATGACAACTGGTCGATTAGCGGCGGCGCCGTGGACGGCTGGGATAATTTCCGCCGAGAAGGCGGAGACTGGAGTTTCTTGGGCGGCGCCAACTGGACCAGCGATGACGAAAAAACCTGGCTGGCGCTTTCTCTCATCAGCGGTGAAGACGGCGATGACTCGGTCGGTCAGAACACCACGATGTACAGCGTCGTTTTCGGCCACGATTTTGCCGATAACCTGCACTATGTGTTCCAACACGATTTTGGCGTCGTAGAAGATGGCAACGCACCTGGTGACGACGCAGACTGGTACGGCATCAACCAATATCTGACCTATGACATTAACGAAAAACTATCGGCCGGTCTGCGCGCCGAATGGTTCAGCGATAGAGGCGGCCGCATCAATTCTTTCGGCACTAATTATTATGCAGCGACTGCTGGTTTAAACTACTCGCCTTTATCGTGGCTGAAACTCCGTCCGGAAGTTCGTTATGACTGGGCCGATACCAATGGTGCGGGCGCTGTTTTTGGCGGCAACAAAAATGAACAAGTCCAAGTTGCGATGGATATGATTATCACGTTCTAATCCATCGTTTTTTTGCAACCTTGAAAGACGCAAGATTTAAAGCTTAACACAAAGCTTTCGGCCCTCCCCCCTCAAATAGGCCGGAAGCTTTGTTTTTTATCAGCAATTCCCACTTTGGCGTTCAAAAAGGGCATGGGGTGTGTTTGGCGAGGATGTCGGCAGCAAGGATGCTGCCGTCAAGCCCCCATGGATGGGTTTACGGCGCTCCTCGACAGACACACCCCATGCCCTAAACCCCGCAAAAATACTCAAATTGGGAATTGCTGGTTTTTTATAGCACTTTACCCCAATTGGTGATATCGTTATATCCGCTTAAATTTCGATGAACCATAGAAACAAATGTTTAGGAGACCTTGACTAATGTCAGTAGATAACGTTCTTAAAATGATCCAGGAAAGCGATGTCAAATTCGTTGACTTTCGCTTTTGCGATACCCGAGGCAAAGAACAGCACGTCACTTACCCTGCCCACACGATCGATGAAGACACTTTTGAAGAAGGCAAAATGTTTGATGGTTCATCGGTTGCCGGCTGGAAAGGGATTAATGAATCGGATATGATCTTGATGCCCGACCCCAGCACCGCTGTGATCGATCCCTTTTTTGATGACAACACCCTGATTCTGCGTTGCGACATCATCGAACCCAAAGACATGCAAGGCTACGAACGCGATCCACGCTCCATCGCCAAACGCGCGGAAGCCTACATGCAATCGACCGGCATCGCCGACACCGCGCTATTTGGTCCGGAAAACGAATTTTTCGTTTTCGATGATGTGCGCTGGAACACTGAAATGGGCAAATGCTCCTATCAGGTCGATTCCGAGGAAGCCGGCTGGAACTCGGAAAAAGTCTACGAAGACGGCAACATCGGTCACCGCCCTAGTGTCAAAGGCGGTTACTTTCCGGTTCCACCGGTTGATTCCTTACAGGATATGCGTTCCGCGATGTGCCTGGTGTTGGAAGAAATGGGCCAAACCACCGAAGTACACCATCACGAAGTCGCGACCGCCGGTCAATGTGAAATCGGCTCCAAGTTCAATACCTTGGTGAAAAAATCCGATGAAGTGTTGGAATTGAAATATGTCATCGCGAACATCGCCCATGCTTACGGCAAGACAGCGACCTTCATGCCCAAACCCTTAGTCGGCGACAACGGCAGCGGCATGCACGTTCACCAATCTTTATCCAAAGACGGCGTCAACCTGTTCTCAGGCGATCTCTACGGCGGCCTGTCGGAAACCGCATTGTATTACATCGGCGGCATCATCAAGCACGCCAAGGCGATCAACGCATTCGCCAACGCATCGACCAATAGTTACAAACGCCTGGTGCCAGGATTTGAGGCTCCGGTTATGCTGGCTTACTCTGCGCGCAACCGTTCAGCTTCCATCCGCGTGCCTTTCGTCAACAACCCGAAAGCGCGCCGTATCGAGGTTCGTTTCCCTGATTCCACGGCCAACCCTTATCTGGCGTTTTCGGCCATGTTGATGGCCGGACTGGACGGCATTCAGAACAAAATCCATCCAGGCGATGCGATGGATAAAGACCTGTATGACTTGCCGCCTGAAGAAGAAAAAAGCATTCCTCAGGTTTGCCACTCCTTCGATCAAGCCCTGCAAGCGTTGAATGAAGACCGCGAGTTCCTGACTCAAGGCGGCGTATTCACCGATGATGCGATTGACGGCTATATCGACCTGAAGATGGAAGAGGTGCAACGCCTGCGCATGAGCACGCATCCCGTAGAATTCGACATGTACTACAGCTTGTAAAGCTCATTGACCCGGCAAAACGCCACAAGGCCACAAACGCCCCATTTTGGGGCGTTTTTTTTGCGCGCGCCATAATTGTGCAATCTTTCTCCTTATTAAGCTGTCTAACTTGCCAATCCTGCGGATAAATACCTAGCTCCGCGCCAGCCTCGACCAACCAGTATTGGTATATTACTTGCTTGTGAAGTAAACATGATATATTCCCTTGCCAATAGCGATCACAAAAAAATCCTGGATCACCTGAATGAAGCGATTCTGTTATTCGACAACGAGTTGAATCTGACCTATATCAATTCGGCCGGTGAAATTTTGTTTGCCGATAGCGCCAAACATCTGACCGGACATTCGGCTAAGGCTTTATTCAGACCCTGCAACTCCAGCCTGTATAACAATTTGCGACATTGCCTAAACTCACAGGAGTCGCTAGTCGACAGAGAATTACCGCTAAACCGCATCAATCAGACGCTGACGGTCAATTTCAGCGCCACTCCGATCATCGAAAAAGGACAAATTACCGGCGTGGTCGTTGAGCTACAACAAGTCGACCGCCATTTACGCATCACCAAGGAGGAGCAGCTACTGGCGCAGCAGAACACGACCCGCATGCTGATCAGGGGACTGGCCCATGAAATCAAAAATCCCTTGGGCGGCTTGCGCGGCGCCGCGCAATTGCTGGATCAGGAGTTGGAGGACGCGGATCTAAAAGAATATACCCAAATCATCATCGCCGAATCGGACCGTTTGCAGGGTTTGATGGATAAGATGCTGGGCCCTAAAAATCCAGCCCATAAATGCTGGTTGAATATACACGAAGCGCTGGAACGAGTCAGGCAACTGGTCTGTGCCGAAAGTCAGGACGACATCATCCTGACTGCCGATTACGACCCCAGCATTCCGGAAATTTTTGCCGACAAAAACCAGCTGATCCAGGCCATACTGAACATCGTCCGAAACGCAGTGCAGGCTCTTAAAGGTCATGGCGAGATCATTCTGAAGACCCGGGTTCAACGACATATGACGATCGGTCGCAAACTTTACAAGCTCACGGCCAAAATCGACATCATCGATAACGGTCCGGGCATCAAAGCGGAATTGATGGGAAAAATTTTTTACCCGATGATCACCAGCCGCGCCGAAGGCACCGGACTGGGCCTGTCAATCGCCCAGTCGCTGATCAACCAACATAACGGCCTGATCGAATGCGAAAGTGTGCCGGGCCGCACCGTGTTCTCAATTTATCTTCCCCTGGAGAATAATCATGCAAATGCCTAACCGGGTCTGGATCGTCGATGACGATAAATCGATACGTTGGGTACTGGAAAAAGCCCTGCAAAAAGCCTCCATCGAAACCCAAAGCTTTGCCAATGCATCCAATCTTCTGAATGAACTCAAAGAAAGCCTGCCTGATGTGCTGATCACCGACATCCGCATGCCCGGCATGGATGGGCTTGAACTGCTGAAAAACATTCAAAACCGCTATCCCGAACTGCCGGTCATCGTCATGACCGCTCATTCCGACCTGGAAAGCGCCGTTTCCGCCTTCCATGGCGGAGCCTTTGAATACCTACCTAAACCGTTCGATATCAATGAAGTCGTCGAGATCGTCCAACGCGCCTGCGCCCATAGCCGGCAAAGCAAGGGCGCCGAGGCGGATGCCGATATCATCGAGGAAACACCGGAGATTATCGGTGAATCTCCGGCGATGCAGGAAGTGTTTCGCGCCATCGGCCGCCTGGCCCGCTCCCACATCACCGTCTTGATTAACGGCGAATCGGGCACCGGCAAGGAATTGGTCGCGAAAGCATTGCATCGCCATAGCCCGCGCGCCAAGCAACCGTTCATCGCCTTAAACATGGCGGCGATCCCGAAAGACCTGATGGAATCGGAGCTGTTCGGTCACGAGAAAGGCGCATTCACCGGCGCCCAAGCTCGACGCGCAGGACGTTTTGAACAGGCCAACAACGGCACCTTGTTTCTCGATGAGATCGGCGATATGCCGGCCGAATTGCAAACTCGTTTGTTAAGGGTATTGGCCGACAACGAATTTTATCCGGTCGGCGCCCATTCCTCGGTCAAGGTGGATGTGCGTATCATTGCCGCCACCCATCAAAACCTGGAAAGCCTGGTCGCCCAGGGGCGTTTTCGGGAAGATTTATTTCATCGTCTGAATGTGATTCGCATTCATATCCCGCCGTTGAGAAAACGCAGCGAAGACATAGGCCTGTTGATGCGCCATTTCCTGCAACAAAGCGCCAGAGAGCTGAATACCGAAATCAAAATCTTGCGGCCGGAAACCGAAGCCTTCCTAAGCTCACTGGAATGGCCGGGCAACGTACGCCAGCTGGAGAATACCTGTCGTTGGTTGACCGTAATGGCTTCCGGGCGCGAAATCCACATGGAAGACTTGCCGCCGGAATTATCGACCCCCCGCCAAACAAGGTCATCGAGCGGCAAGGCCGAGAACTGGGAATCCGCTTATGAAAACTGGGTCAATCAGCAATTATCGAGCGGACAGCAAGATATCGCCAAACTATCGATCCCGGTGGTCGAATCGATCCTGATCAGTTCGGCGCTAAAGTTCACTCATGGCAAGCGTCATGAGGCCGCGACATTATTGGGGTATGGCCGCAACACCCTAACCCGTAAAATCAAAGAGCTTAATATCCAGGAATAGGCGCCTTGCCTCGATGACGAGGCAAAATTGCAGCCATTCCCAATTTGAAGATCAAAAGTTTAATCAGGGAATGCTTGCGCGCCCCCTGACCTTTCCGTAGGAGCGCCGCCCTCGGCGCGAAAAGCACTCATCGTGCAGGGCTCCCTCAAAAACCGACGGTTGCGATACCAACGTAGGGTGGATCAAGCGCAGCGGATCCACCAATGTAGGGCGGCTTCGCGAAGCAAGCCGCCAAAAACCGCCACCGGGGAAAAATTAGCCGTTGTGCGTATCCAGGCGGATTGCCTGGCGGCGAATCCCCCTTACGATGGGCCAGCCGACGGTTGGGATACCAACGTAGGGTGGATCAAGCGCAGCGGATCCACCAATGTAGGGCGGCTTCGCGAAGCAAGCCGCCAAAAACCGCCACCGGGGAAAAATTGGCCGTTGTGCGTATCCAGGTGGATTGCCTGGCGGCGAATCCACCCTACGATGGGCCAGCCGACGGTTGCGATACCAACGGGTGGATCAAGCGTGGCGGATCCACCAATGTAGGGCGGCTTCGCGAAGCAAGCCGCCAAAACCCGCCACCGGGGAAAAATTAGCCGTTGTGCGTATCCAGGCGGATTGCCTGGCGGCGAATCCGCCCTACGATGGGCCAGCCGACGGTTGCGATACCAACGTAGGGTGGATCAAGCGCAGCGGATCCGCCAATGTAGGGCGGCTTCGCGAAGCAAGCCGCCAAAACCCGCCACCGGGGAAAAATTAGCCGTTGTGCGTATCCAGGCGGATTGCCTGGCGGCGAATCCGCCCTACGATGGGCCAGCCGACGGTTGCGATACCAACGTAGGGTGGATCAAGCGCAGCGGATCCACCAATGTAGGGCGGCTTCGCGAAGCAAGCCGCCAAAAAATGCCACCGGAGGCAAAATTAGCCGTTGTGCGTATCCAGGCGGATTGCCTGGCGGCGAATCCACCCTACGATGGGCCAGCCGACGGTTGCGATACCAACGTAGGGTGGATCAAGCGCAGCGGATCCACCAATGTAGGGCGGCTTCGCGAAGCAAGCCGCCAAAACCCGCCACCGGGGAAAAATTAGCCGTTGTGCGTATCCAGGCGGATTGCCTGGCGGCGAATCCCCCTTACGATGGGCCAACCGACGGTTGCGATACCAACGTAGGGTGGATCAAGCGCAGCGGATCCACCAATGTAGGGCGGCTTCGCGAAGCAAGCCGCCAAAAACCGCCACCTGGGCAAAATTGGCCGTGCACACGGGGCGGGTTATTTAACACACCCTAAACGTTTAACTTACTTTAGGAGTCACTATTCAGCTTGATACTGAAAAAATATTTCTTTTACTATCAATTGCTTGCGGAAGAAGTGTATGCGACTGGGATGTCGCATCCTGTCAATCGAACCTCCGATTCCTTTTCCGACAGTTGGAAAAGTTATTTCATACTCGTTCCTTAGGCGTATTTGTTGTTAATTTTCTGTTTTGCCACTCATTCATTTAATGAGGTAGCCCTGACTCATCGTGGTATCTATATTGCATGATGTCTTAAATTTGTGTGGGTTGGACTGAATAAAATGAAGCCCAACAAATCGAGGCGTGCCGCAGTAACGAGAGCGCGGTCAACGTTTCTTGCGATGAGGCAATCGATGAAAGGTTGCAAACTCCGTCCGGCTTTGAAATAGCGAGAATGCCGCACCCCAATATGTTTAACGCAACGGAAATGCTCAAACTGATGAGAATTGCTGAGGAATGGCAGCCATATTTGACTAATAAAGATTTAACCGATAACCTAAATTCTATTTGGCTCGGACGGGCATAAGACGCCGCTAGCATCGCGCTGCGTTTTTAAGTCTAGGCTCTACGTTTCTTCCCACAACCGATAGCTATAACCATAAAGAGGTTAAGAAATGAACAAACTGATTCTCCGCTTGCTACACAACTTTCAGACCTTGACCGGCTTACTGTTGATGACAACTGCAATCAGCGCCTACGCTCATCGCGGACCGGCCGATGAAATCGATACTTGCCGGATACGGGTAGGCTCCGAGAAAATTCACTTCACCGCTTACACGCCGACATTCACCCAAGGCACCGGCTATTGCCAGGCAATCCCAAATATCGGCCCCACTAACTTGGTTTTTGATTACGAGGGTCACAAACTGCGCAACGACACCGTCGAATTCGAAATCACCAAGGAACCCGAAGGCACGCGAATCTTTCACCAGGAGCCGAAAAAAATTAAATCCGGCACCGTCAATGCCACGATCGATTTCGGCAAATATGGCGCCGGCGATTATCTAGCTCATGTAACGATCATGCATCAAGGGGAAAAGCAGGATACCCATTTGCCTTTTTCGGTCGGCGTCGAGGAAGAATCTTTTTCCGGCATACTGAAAATTGCAATACCAGCGGTGTTCATCGCTATCATGTTGTTTTTTATGTTTCGCCAATCCAAGACTTCAACTAGCGAAACGGAATGATCGACTTGGCCAAACTAATAAAATCAGGTAAGTGGCTGTTAGTATTGGCTTATTGCCTTTATTCCGCCGCCGGCGCCGAGACCAGGATCGCCATCCTCGACTTTGAACTGAAGGACCTGACCATGAAATCGGCTACGCCGGTCGAGCTTGAGCGTACCGCCCGCCTCAAACCGTTGCTCGAAAAGGAGTTGGCGGGCGCAGGCTACACCATCGTCGATATCGACCGATCGGCCCAACAACGCGCCAACAGTGGGGTCGGTTATCTATTCGACCATCACGATGCGGCCACTGAGCTCGCCGAGCGTTATGCGGCCGATTATGTCCTGGTCGGCCGATTACATAAGCCCAGTTTTCTATTCGTCTATCTGATGGGAAACTTGGTTAAAGTCAGCAACGGCAAACTGGTCGGGCGTTTCATCGTGGAAAGCAAAGGCGGCGCGAAAAAACTGACCGGCAAGGCGATCGAAACGCTGGCCAGTGAAGTAGACGCTATCCTGGATCAACGTTACCGCCCGCCTTCCTCATCGAGCCAGCGCTGATATCAGACCCCTCTCTACATTTCAATGATAACGCTGCGCTTTATGCCTTTCAGCACAACCCTACAAAGCCGATCATAACGCCGCCTGCCCGCCATGAGCATAGGTTCGATCATGAACCTGCTGACAGGCGACGCAGCGCTGGGCGACGGGATAGGCGGTCAGACGCTCAATGGCGATGGGCTCCTGACAATCGCGGCATTCACCGTAGCTGCCTTCGGCGATGCGCATCAAGGCGGTGTCGATGTCTCTGATTTCTTGGACGTGACGGTCGATGGAGGCCAGTTCGATATCGACCAATAAGTCGGCCAGCGCGGCATCGCCGGTGTCGTGCACGCGGCCGGCCAGTTCGCCATATTGTTGCTCATCATAGCGCAGTAATTCCTCGCTGATTTCCCGTCGCAAGGCCATGAAACGATCGTTTAGTTTGGTCTTTAAGACCTTGATTTGGTGGTCGGTCAATTGAACAGTCATCGCGTTTTCCTCCACTTCAAATAGCGCTCATCAAAATGATGCGCTTTTGTCTATCAGTTTACTCCGAAGCCGGCGATTTTACTATCAGGCTAGTTTGTTACCAGCAATTTCCAATTCGAGGATCGAAGAAAATGAGGGGATGTCTGGCGAAGATGCCGGCGTCAAGCCCACATGCGGGGCGGGTTATTTAACCCGCCCCGAACGTTCAACTTGCTTTGGCCTCGGTTTAATCGTTCAGGACGAGGTTACAAAACCCGTCCTGCTCAGTGACGTGACAATCACCTGCATCGATTTGTCAGGGAACGCTGGCGCGCACCCTGACCTCAGCAATTCCCACTTTGGCGTTCAAATAGGGCATGGGGTGTGTTTGGCGAGGATGTCGGCAGCAAGGATGCTGCCGTCAAGCCCCCAGGGATGGGTTTACGGCGCTCCTCGACAGACACACCCCACGCCCTAAACCCCGCAAAAATACTCAAACTGGGAATTGCTGCCCTGACCTACGGATAAACATGCGGGCGGGTTATTTAACCCGCCCCGCCCCGAACGTTCAACTTGCTTTCCGCTTTGGGCTCGGATGAATCGTTCAGGACGAGGTTACAAACCCTGTCCTGCTCAATGACGTGACAATCAACTGCATCGATTTGTCAGGGAACGCTGGCGCGCCCCCTGACCTACGGATACTCAATCTGGAAATGGCCGCTTGCAATACAACTGTCATATAAACCGCTCCATGATTCGTTACAATGGTGCCCTAAACCGGACAACAACAAGGCAATATGAGCGGCCAATCTATCCAGGAACGGTTACCGGAACTCGGGCAAATCGAAGCGATCATCGGACGTGACCATAAACAATACTTGTCCACTCGCGTGCTCTGCCGCCTGCGTTACGGCGAAACCTCGCTGCCGATTCATGCCTTGACTTTGGGCAATACATCTACGCAACTACCAAGTCTCACTCTGGTCGGAGGCATACACGGCCTGGAGCGAATCGGCACACAGGTGGTGCTGACTTTTCTGGAAACGTTGCTGGAACGCCTGCATTGGGATCTGACCTTGGTCGACATGCTGCAGCGGGTGCGCATCAACGTGTTGCCGCTGATCAATCCGATTGGCATGCTCAATCACAGCCGCGCCAATGGCCAAGGCATCGATTTGATGCGCAACGCTCCGGTCGACAGCGACGAACACACCGTCTGGCTAGGCGGGGGGCATCGCCTCTCTCCGCTGCTGCCTTGGTACCGGGGCAAAGCGGATCAGTCGATGCAGACCGAGGCTCAGGTATTGTGCGACTATATTCGACGAGAAGTGCTGCCTTCCCCGTTCAGCCTGGTGCTCGATTGCCATTCCGGTTTCGGATATCACAACCAGATCTGGTTTCCCTATGCAAAAAGCCGGATCGAACCGATTAAACATCTCGGAGAAGTTTTTTATTTGCGCAAACTGTTTCAGCAGACCTATCCTTATCAAAACTACCGCTTCGAACCACAATCCCAGCATTACCTAACCCACGGGGATTTATGGGACTATCTCTATCAGCAATCGTTGGACAGCGACACCATATTCTTGCCGCTAACGTTGGAAATGGGATCCTGGCGCTGGATACGCAAAAACCCGCTGCAATTGCGCAGATCGCTGGGTCTGTTTCATCCGATCAAGCCTCACCGGATTAACCGGGTTTTACGCGGTCATCTGGTGCTGATGGAATTTTTACTGCACGCCACGCTGTCCTATCAACAATGGCTGAACAAAAGCCATACCCGAGAAATGGAACGACAAGCCCTGGCCCTTTGGTATCCCGATGCAAAAAGATAATTGTTTCGTCCTGATTCGCGGTTTGTTACGAGAGGCTAGGCACTGGGGTGAATTTACCGATGACTTGCGGCAGCGCTTTCCTAACGCCCGGATCCTGACCCCGGATCTCCCTGGTAACGGTCGCCTGCACCGACTGACCAGCCCGAACACGATTGCCGCGATGACCGAGGCATTACGCGAGCAAATCAAGGTCGGCATCCCCGTCGATCTAATCGCCCTCTCGATGGGCGGCATGGTCGCGATCGACTGGATGGCCCGCTATCCCGACGAAATTCGCTCCTCGGTGCTGATCAACACCAGCGCCCGCCCCCTTTCGCCGTTTTATCGACGCCTGCGCTGGCAAAGCTATCCCCGTCTCATCTCTATGCTGTGTCATTCAAAACAACAACAGGAACAAGACATCCTAAGCCTGACTTCCAACCGCCATCGCGGCGATAGCGAGCTGTTAAGCAACTGGCGACAATGGCAGCGCCAATGCCCGGTTACCTCATACAGCGCCCGCAATCAATTACGGGCCGCAGCCAACTTCACCCTGCCGCCGAGACCGCCCCACCCGATGCTGATTGTCGCCAGCGGCGGCGACCGATTGGTCGATTGTCGCTGCAGCCGGCAGCTTTATCAAGCCTGGCGGACGGATTACCGACAACACGACACGGCCGGCCATGATTTAGCGCTGGATGAACCGGCCTGGCTGGCGGATTCGATTAAGCAGTGGCTGAGCATCCATTAAACAGGCCGGCATCGTTCACACTTCTGACATATTCGCCGCCTACAATGCCGGGCTATACCCCAGAACCTGGAAAAGCCACATGATCGATGCCGAAAAAATCCTACGCGAAACCTACCCGAATCTGAAAGTCGGCAAAGACAGTCAGTTGATGCGGAAAATCATCAAGAAACTACTGCATGAAGACGACTTCAACAAAGTCATCGCCAAAAACCAGCACCTGCGCGGCTATGCCTTTCTCGACAAACTGCTGAAGCACTTCAAGTTCAGTTATCAGGCCAGCCCGGAATCGTATCACAACATCCCCTCGGAAGGCCGCCTGATCATCGTCGCCAACCACCCGATCGGCACACTGGACGGCCTGGCGCTGGTCAAGATGATCCGCTCGGTGCGCCCGGATGTACGCATCGTCGCCAATCGCGTGCTATCCCATATGGAACCGTTGCAGTCGGTATTTTTGCCGATCGATGTGCTGTCAGCCAAAAAATCACACAAGCAGGCCTATCAGGCGATGCTAGCCGCGCTGGAAAACGAGGAGGCCGTGATCCTGTTCCCGGCTGGTGAAGTCTCCCGCATCACACCGAAAGGCGTGCGCGACGGAAAATGGAAAAACGGCTTCATCAAACTGGCTAAAAAAGCCCGCTGTCCGGTGCTGCCGGTCCATATCAAGGCCGGCAATTCCGCCTGCTTCTACGCCGCTTCGATGCTTTACAAACCGATGAGCACGCTATTGCTGGTCGAGGAAATGTTTAACAAAAAAAATCAGGACGTTAAGCTTAAGGTCGGCTCGCCGGTGCCTTACCCAGCCTTTGCCGAATCCGAGCTCAGCAACAAGGAACTCAGCCAACGCTTTCGCAAACACGTAATGAACCTTGGCAAAAAAGGCAAAAAGCCACTGTTTGACACGATCACGACGGTCGCCCATCCGGTCGATCGAAAAATGTTGAAAAAAGCGCTGCACCAGTCACGTTTATTGGGTGTCACCAAAGACGGCAAGAAGATTTTTCTCTATCACTACCGCGACGATTGTCCGGTCATCCAGGAGATCGCCCGCCTACGCGAGCTGACTTTCCGCTCCGTCGAGGAAGGCACCGGACTGGCCGAGGACCTGGACAAATATGATGTCTATTACAGTCACCTGGTGTTATGGGACGACAATGACCTGGAAATCGTCGGCTCCTATCGCATCGGCGAGGGCGATAAGATCATGGCGACCCAGGGCATGGAGGGTTTTTACACCCACACCCTATTCAACCTCAACGCCCAATTTCAGCGCTACCTGCCCCATAGCATCGAACTGGGCCGCAGCTTCGTACAGCCACGCTACTGGGGACAGCGCAGCCTGGATTACTTGTGGTATGGCATCGGCGCCTATCTGCGCGAACAACCGCAGGTCAAATACCTGTTCGGCCCGGTCAGCATCAGCAACGCCTACCCGCAATTGGCCAAGGAAGTCATCATCAGCTTTTACAAACAGCAATTCGGCTCCGATTTGCAATTGGCCAAAGCCCGGACACCTTTCATCGTTTCCGAGCAAACCCGGCAATTCGCCGAGACCGAATTCACCGGCGATTACAAAACCAGTTTCAGGATTTTGACCAGCGAATTGAAAAAGCTGGGCGTCAAGGTCCCGCCCCTCTACAAGCAATATGTCGAACTCTGCACCGACAAGGGATGCCATTTCATCGATTTCAACATCGACTCCGATTTCAACAACTGCATCGACAGCCTAATCATCGTCGAATTGGACAAAATCACCGCAAAAAAAAGACAACGCTATATTGAGCGGGAATTGGCGGCTTGAGTTTCGATTGATTTTGGTCGAGTTTCGCTGCCCGACTCCTTCGCCGCCATATCAAGCCATATCAATCGTATTGCAATAAGGCGGCGACGCCGCCGTGGTCGCTGGGCCACAACCCCAAACCCGGCGGATTGGTTTTCGCCGACACCTTATCGCCCAACACGCGCACCTGCTTGACCCGGTCGGGCCTATCCCAGACAAAGATCATATCGATGCGTTCGTTCAATAAGGCTTGCTGACTGTCTAAGTCCTGAACTTGGCAACAGCTATACCCCGGAATGGCGCCGGGGCGCAGTTCCCAGATGTCGTGGAAGGCGCTATCGATGAATTGATGGTAAGGCGTCGTGACGATGCCGCTGTCGAAAGGCGCCGGAAAAGGACCTAAGACATCTTGCTGCTGCGGCGAGGAATTCATGTCTCCCAGCACGAGCAGCGATCGTTCAGAAGACATATCATCGATGATACCGAGCAACTCGATGGTTTCCAGCAGCTCATGGGCCTGGGCCGCTTGATAAAACGTGAAGGCAGGCTCACCGACGTCCTCCCCTTTGACTTCCAAATGAGTGTTGAAGATTCGATAGTCTTTGTTGCCGATAACGGCGTCCACCGCCACAAAACCTCGTTCTACCGCCAGCGTTCCGGCCGGCGTTTCGGCGGAGGCGACGACTTGATAATTGCAGCCGTCTGCCGAAGGCTTGGCGCATAAGCCATAAGCTTGATACGCCGACCAATCAACGGCGCTGGCTTGCACATCCTGACGGGCCAGAATCACATCGCGATCGACTGCGATCAGCAGCGCATTCGCACCGTTGACATTGAAGGGAATGCCGGACAGCGGCAAACCCGGCACCGCGACTTTGCCCAGATCAAGATTGTTGACGACGGCGGCAGCCTGATAATTTGCACCGTTGTTATGCAATTCAGCCAATGTTAGCTGCAAATGGTCGACAAAGGCGTTGGCGATCGAAGAATCATCGCAGCCCCGTCCGGGTTCAGGAGCATCCAGATCGACACAGCCAAAAGCCCAGACTTCCTGGAGACCTATCATGTGCGGCGATCGCTTGGCGAGCATTTGCGCCTGCTCGACGGCCCGGGCGCGAAAATCATTGGCCGCGATTTGTTGCAGCACGTTGACCAGCGCCTCGTTGAAAGACTGAGGGTCGGCATTGAGAACCGGGGTCAAATCCGCGCCCAAATATTGATTTAACGTGACCACCTCGATGTCATCGGTGGCCAACGCTTGATAGCTGGCTAAAAGCAAGCTTAGGCATAGGGAAAGGCGAGTCAGTGATTTCATCGGAGTGCTCCTATTGCAAGTTTTGGTAACTATTCAGTATCTTTCAGGGTTTAGGGAGTAGGCCATTGATTTCTCGGGACGCGTGAATAGCTCTGGCTGCAACGTCCTGTTGCAGACAGCCCGATAAATCAATAACCTACCCCCTCTGATAAAAATACGCTGAATAATTACGTTTTTTTGGACCTAAGCAGAGATTAGAACACGACAATGTCATGCATAGGTAATGATTTTTGATCGTATAATCGCGATGATAAACGGAAGCCTGATGAACTGATAGATTTGGCAGCATTTGAGTTGTCCAGATTACGAAAAAACCGTTTCTGGCGCGCCCGATTTAATCTCGAACAAATGCATGTCTTCTGGCATAGCTTTGTGTCGATTTCATGTTGAACGCAGGACGATTGAGCAACGCTAAGGAACGAGCATGAAATAACTTTCAAATGTGCGAAGAGGGTTCGGTATCTCGATTGACAGGTGTTGGTGGCATGGATAGCCGCCGTCCTCGCCCCCAATCCTCTTCTTTGTTATCCAAATTAGGAATTGCTGTAAAGCTCCTTTAAAACGTCGTTCCCCTTTTCGATTTGCGCCTTAATGATATCGACCTCCATCTGTAACGCTTTCTTCATTTGTTCATCCTGACATTCGGACAACATTCTCGTTATTTTGAGCTGCTTCGTTTTCAGTTTTTCGATCACATCCTTGATTTCTTCGGCCTTCTCTCTTTTCTGCTTTTCATCGGCATTAAAAAATTCCTGTAAACGCGTTAACAATTTTACTTTATTCATGATTGTTCGCCGGCTTAGGGTTAATAACATCGAGTAATTCGTGATCGGTCAAGGCAAGTTCCTGCTCCGCCTCGATTGATTTATCGGAATAATTGATGAATACGGCTTCCGCCATGGCAATCAGATTGACCAGAATATCATAGAGATAAGCATGATCATTCAATAACGACGTACCGGCAAGGGAACTGATTTTCCGTTCCCTGATCAGGTTTTCGATGGTTTCTATCGCCTCCAGCCGCTGCTCCTTGATACTGCCTTTGTATTTGTCCAAGGAAAGCAATGGCAATTCATCGGATAGGGCATTCTTTTTGACGGTCTCCAGCTCGCGAATCAGCAAGGCGATCTGATAGCGAATCCGGTCATATTCACTAACCAGAAAGTGATTATAGGAACGATTGTGTTTAATCAGGTTTTTTTGCAGGTGCTTCATGCCTTTTACCGCTTCCACCAGTTTTACATTAGACTCTCGCAAACTGAGCAATCTTTCCGACTGTGAAATATTCGCGGCAAACCGTGCTTGACTGATAAATTCAATGATGGCGCTATAAATACCTTTTACGCTACGCTCATAAGCCTCATCGATATCGTAATCAGAAATCTTATGAAATCTAGCAATCACTTGATTGAGATCGCGATCCGAATAGACATCGCGTCGGTGCAATCCAAGGGTTTTCAAAATAATATGGACGGCATTTTCATAGAGATGAATGGTTTCCCGCACGACCGACTCAACCGCGGCATCCGGAAACTGTATCGCCGATTGGGTCAGATAACGGGGTTTATCGATGGCCGCTATCTTTTCGGTCATCACCTTTTCCAGCAGCGAGGCCATAGAAGTGGCCAGCGGCAGCATCACAACGACACCGACCAGGTTGAACAAAGTATGGAAAGCAGCCAGTTTCAAAGTATAGTCATCCGCCGCGATCCCGACAAATTCGCAAAAACGATCGACCAGCCAAACAAACTGGTTCAGCATCAGCAGGGCCACCACAGCGGTAAAAACATTAAACAACAAGTGAGCGCCTGCCAGGCGTTTGCCTTCAATATTTGCGCCCAGGGCTCCCAAGATCGCGGTCACCGTGGTACCGATATTTGAACCTATCGCCAATGCCAATGCATTCTCGTAAGTAATTTGCTGGCTAGCTAAGGCGGTGATGATCAGCACCATGGTTGCTCCGCTGGCCTGTATAATCACGGTAGCGACGATGCCCAAGGCGACAAACACCAGCAAACCCTGCCAGCCTGTCATCGCGTATTCGCTTAAATCCAGGGTGTCTTTGAAGGTATCGAAACCTTCCTTCATGTAATGAATGCCGAGGAACAAGAATCCGATCCCGGCAAGGATATAACCGCCCCCCTTTATGTTTTTCGATTTATTCAGGATCAACATGATACCGAATACCAGCAGCGGCATGGCGTATGCGGAAATATTAACCTTAATGCCAAATCCGGCCACCAACCACGCGCCGGTGGTGGTGCCGAGATTAGCTCCGAAAATGATGCCTATGCCGGCGGCAAGATCCAGCAGGCCTGCGCTGATGAAAGAAATAACCAGCACCGTTAACAAGGAACTGGATTGCATCATCATCGTCGCCACAATCCCAAAGCTTAGACGCTTGACCAGGCTGTCGGTCATCGAGCGCAGCACTTGCTCCAGAATGCCGCCGGAAAAAAAACGAAAGCCTTGCTGTAGGGCGAGCATGCCAAACAAAAAAATCGCAATGCCGGCCGCGATGGTTTTGAAATCGGCGCTCAGCCAGAAGCCAATGGCCAACACGACCAAAAAGCCAAAAAAGGCGCCGTTTTTAATCACATTAGCAACCGCTTAATGTTCATCTTTCTTGTCTTCATCTCTCCAACTGCGCTCCTATGGCTCCGTCACTCACGATGGTTTAATCATACCAATGTTTCTTTGCAAGCTGTATCGTGTTCACGGCCCGTATCAGCTTAACGCAATGGGGTGGAGAAAAAATAGCGAGATAGTTTCTACCTTTCAAGCTTGTCGGTGTATACTCTAGGACTGTTTGTTTAACCAAATAACAATAAGAAGGCTTTAACCCGATGGCTGAAAAAACAGTAAGTAAACACCTGATTAATCTTGAAAAGCAATTTGCGCCGAGCAATCCGGTTCTGCAAAAGGCGGCCAAGGTGTTTCATGAACTAGACCAGCTGGAATACGATATGGGGCTGATTGAGCAAGAGGAGACCACGGCCCGAAAAAGCTCCTGGTGGCCGATCATCAGCACGTTGGGCGGCCATTCATCGGCTAAAAATGACTTTATCAATCGTTACCTGGGGACGCAGTTACATTCCACCAGCCATAAATTTACCGTTCATCAATATACCCACCAAAGCACGAGTGCCACCTTGCCCGGCACCGCACTGGACGCCGATCATCGCCTGCCTTTTTATCAGATCAGTCGAAGCATTGAACAAATTGCCAAAGGCGAAGGTGATAAAATCAACGCCTATCTTGAATTGCTCACCGTCAACAGCGAGAAATTGCGGGGTAAATTACTGATCGATACGCCGGTATTGAGCGGCAGTAGCGCAAACAAGGTCAACGCCTTACTCAATCGACACGTGATAGACATGTCTGACCTGGTCTTGGTTTTTTGCGACTTGTTCGACGCCGAGTCCGAACTGATCGATGACACGATCAAAACCATCATCGAATACCAGGACTCCAATAAATTCCTCTTTATCATAGACCATTCCGAGATCAGTCTGGAACCGCGTAAGATCAATGAAATCATCATTTCCTGGCAACGCAGACTGACCGAATTAGGCATTAATACCGGTCAATTCGTGGTGTTGACCGACAGCGGAGACACGTCGATGATAGACCTACGCATCGAGAACCTGGACAATGATCGCTCCTACCGGGTTTTGAGCACGTTGGAAAAAAGCATACGCCATATAGACGATGTAATCATTCCCGAGGTCGAAAACGCCCTGACGCTATGGAAAGACAGAGCCAATACCTCTATCCTGATCGTATTGGGTTTCTTGGTCTCGCTGGTGTTATTTGCGGAAATTTCCATCGGCGTGCTCGATCTATTCTTCGACCCTATTATTGGCCCCATCATTTTACTGATACTGATCGCGATACTGACCCCGTTGCATTTAATCATCAGTCGAATCCATGCAAAACTGATTGTCAACAAACTGCACGAACGACAGAAAAGGCTCAACCTGACGGAAAACCTGGCCGGCCTCTTTGAAAAAAGCCTGACCTTCTGGCGCATTTTGCTGCCGATCAAGGACCCGGTAGGCAAAAACAAAAAGACCAGGAATCACTTAACTCAGCTGATCGAGCAAAGCAAGGATCTGGTACAGACATTAAATGATCAATTCAGTCATTATCAGACTGACGATTTAAGCTCCTATACTAGCCCTGCAAACAGCAACGACAGCATTCAATGACGCTTGGACCACTAAGTTTTAGCTAATATGGATACTTTGAAACAGTATTTGCCGCTATGCTGGTTTACGGCCAATCCGCTGGACCTACCCCGGTCGGTCCGTTTTTTCAGACTTAACCTGTTGTTTTATTTCATTGTTGAACTGTTCATTCAGATCAACATGATCGAATACTTCGAGGCTATTTTTGAGGTCACGCTGGAAACGGGCCTGACCTTGGTGTTTGTCGGCCTGGTTGTGTTGTTGAACAAATCCGGCCATTCCTTCATACAGGTTTCATCCGCCATTCTGTTTTGCGAGAATGTCGTCGCCGTCGTGGTGGTGCCGACGATGATCTGGCTGACGATCACCGAAGACGAACTCAGTTACGTGACGATGGCTTTTTTGATGCTATGGGACTTTTCCCTCGTCGCCTATGTCTATAAAAAAACGCTAGGCATCAATACCGCCGCCGGCGCCGTCGTTTCGCTGTTTTATTTTACCTGCACCTATGGTTTCGCTTACGGAATCACGTCGTTGATTATCGGGTAAGGAAGTGCACGCTTAAATCGGCGCTTTCAGCTGTGCATCGGTGGATTTATTCAGCGTTTTGTTAGACCAGGACATAGTCAATATTTTTCTGTCGGCAATCGTGAATGTGGGCGCAGATTTAGCCGCGCAATGCGAATAAATTCGCACCTACCGCAGCAATTGCTAGTTTGGCGTTCAAAAAGGGCGGGCGTGTTTGGCGAGGCGCTCCTCGATAGACACGCCCTATTCCCTAAACTCTGGGCGGGGCGGGTTCTTTAACCCGCCCCAAACGTTTAACTTACTCTAGTCACGGTTGCATCGTTCAGGACCTCGTTGACCTGCATTTCGTATAGAGACATGCGCCACGGCTCCGCCAAAGTCTGCCCGCAGGAGGAGGCCCGCCCTCAGGCCGAATGGCTCTTTTCGCGCCCGAGGACGGCGCTCCTACGCAAAGCACCGTCTTGCCTTCGGATGTGCTGAACAGCGTGAAGCGCATCAAAAACCGGTGCGCTTCCTATCGTCAGCACCCCCTACCGCATCGTAGGGCGGCTTCGCGAAGCAAGCCGCCAAAAACACCACCACCGGTGGCAAAATTGGTCATTGTGGTATCCAGGCGCATTGCCTGGCGGCGAATCACCCTACGGTTGCATGCCAATGTAGCCTTGCCTTCGGGGATGTGTCGAACAGCGTGAAGCGCATCGAAACAAGGTGCGCTTCCTATCGTCAGCACACCCTACCCTACCCGCACCGGTAGGGCGGATCAAGCTTCGCGGATCCGCCAACGTAGGGCGGCTTCGCAAAGCAAGCCGCCAAAACCCACGCCGGGGCAAAATTGACCATTGTTCGTATCAAAGGCGGATTGCCTCTGACGGCGAATCCATCCGGTTGCGATGCCAAATGTAGCCTTGCCTTTGTTTGATGTGCTGAACTGCGTGAAGCGCATCAAAAACCGGTGCGCTTCCTATCGTCAGCACACCCACATCCGTGAGATGGATCACGCGCAGCAAATCGGCTAAAAGCATTCAATGCACGCAGTAAAAGTAGCCTGAGTAAAAGTATTTTTAAAAGTAGCCTGTCCCCTTTATCTCTCAGCAAAAGTAGCCTGTCCCCTTTATCTCCGCAGTAAAAGTAGCCTGTCCCCTTTTTCCTGTCCCCTTTATCTCCGGACTAGAAACGCTCGATCTCGGGATGAGGCAGCTCGCCGTCGTGGACATGCATCGCGCCGAATTCCGCACAACGATGCAGAGTGGGCACCGCCTTACCCGGATTCAGCAGGCCTTTGTCATCAAAAGCCCGCTTCAACGCATGAAACAACGCTAATTCATGGGGCTGAAATTGAAAACACATATGATTGATCTTTTCGACGCCGACCCCATGTTCTCCGCTAATCGTGCCGCCGACTTCGACGCTCAAGCGCAAGATATCTCCTCCCAGCTGCTCGGCTTTCTGCATTTCCCCTTCCCGATCGGCGTCATAAAGAATCAACGGATGCAGATTGCCATCGCCGGCATGAAAAACATTGGCCACCGCCAAGCCGTAATGCGCCGAAAACGTCTTGATTTTCATCAGCACCTTCGCCAGATGGCGGCGCGGTATCGTGCCGTCCATGCAGTAATAATCCGCGGATATTCTACCGACCGCCGGAAACGCGGCTTTGCGCCCCGCCCACATTTGCTGCCGCTGCTGCTCGGACTCGGCCACTCTGACCTCGCTGGCGCCCTGTCGCCGCAAAACTCGCAGCGCTTGCTCCAAATCGGATGTTACTTGTTCTGCGCTACCATCCATCTCGCATAACAAGATAGCTTCCGCATCGCATGGATAACCGGCGTGGACGAAGTCTTCCGCCGCCTTGATCGCGGCATTATCCATCATCTCCAGGCCGGCCGGAATCAAACCGGCGGCAATGATGGCGGCCACCGCGTTGCCGGCCTTCTCGACATCATCGAAGGCCGCTAAAATCACCTGCGCTTGTTCCGGAATCGGTAACAATTTGACGGTGATTTCGACTATCACGCCGAGCATGCCCTCGGAACCGGTCATCAATGCCAATAAATCGTAGCCCGGGCCATCGAGACCTTGCCCGCCTATCGTGACCCATTCGCCATCCATTGTGATCACCTGCAACTGCTGGATATTGTGTGTGGTCAAGCCGTATTTGAGACAATGCACCCCGCCCGAGTTTTCCGCGACATTGCCGCCGATGGAACAGGCAATTTGCGACGAAGGATCTGGCGCATAATACAGTCCATATGGCGCGACGGCATGAGAAATCGCCAGGTTTCTAACGCCCGGCTGCACCCGCGCCTGACGGTTATTGACATCGATGTCGAGAATGCGGTTGAAGCGGGATAAACTCAACAACACGCCATTATCGAGCGGAATGGCGCCGCCGGCCAGGCCGGTGCCGGCGCCTCTAGCGACCACCGGCACACCGAGGCGATGGCATAATCGCAAGACATGCTGCACCTGCTCGATAGTTTCCGGCAACACCACCAGCCAAGGCAGGCAGCGATAGGCTGACAAACCGTCACATTCATATGCCCTGACTTGCTCCTCTTGCGCCAGAATCGCCGAATCCGGCAGAAAATGCCTTAATGCGGCCAGCAGATCATTTTTGCTGACCTGATGACGAACTCTTTCCGAACTGTGCGGTTGTATCGTGACCATAGGATTAATGTCTATTCAGCGAAATTATATATAAAACAGCAAAAACACCCGAACTGGGAATGGCTGGCGCTTACCGAGCACCTGCCTTATATAACATGACTGAGTACTACTGCTTAACATCAAAAGTCACTGAACTGAAGTTTCCCAATTTTTTGAGGGCAAGGAATATCAGATAATGCTAATATTCAGCTTAAACATTAGCCGGCTCTAATATTGATTGTTAGGCTATGCCGAATCTCATTAAAAACAATAGCTTATGGGTGAATGAGGTCGCCTTTTGTAGTATAATATTGGTTTCTAAATCATTGATTACACAAACAAAAGGGCCTCATTCATGTTCATTTTACGCGATCTTCTCCGCCCTCTCCAAGCCCATTTTTCCGAGACTGATCTGGGACGGGAGCGAGCTTCTTTGTTTGTCTACACGCTGCTCGCCGTGATTGTTCCGTTTACCTCATCGATGTCGTCTAATTTATGGCGGGCCTTGGAGACTTTGTTCGGGATCGAGATTAAGCAAAAGCGGTTCTATACCTTCATGGCTTCGTCGACACTGCCCTGGGAAAGGCTTTGGACGACGCTGTGGGGATTGATTCCGTCCCCCACGACCGATGGCCGCTTATTGATTGGCTTGGACGATTTTATCAACCTCAAAGTGGGTCAACACATTTTCGGCTGCGCGTCGATTTTCGATCATGCCGCCAAAGCGAATCAAAGCCGTTACCCTGGGCGCAAAATGTGGTGTCGATCGGCTTACTGAAGCAGGTCAAAGGTCGTTGGGCCTGTTTGTTTTGGGCTTTCGTTTTACTTACCCCGTCACATGATCGCCGAACAAAAGGAAACCGCCAAAATCAAAGGCCAAGTCGCGCCGTTTCAAAGCAAACTCACGCAAGCGGCGGAATTGCTAATCGCCGTCGCCGGTCACTTTGCTTCGACACCAATGCTGGCGGTCACCGACAGCTGGTTTGGGAATCAGGGGTTATGGAAGCCGGTGCGCCAAACGGTAGGCGAACGTTTTCACCTGTTATCCCGATTGCGCAGCAACCAGGTGCTCTATGCGCTCCCCGACGCCCGGTCCGCCGATGCCAAGACACGCGGACGCCCCCGTAAATACGGCCAGCGTCTGGGGACCGTGACCGACCGAGCGCACGCGCTCCGGCAGCAAACTGCTGCCTATCAGGTTAACCTGTATGGCAAAGTACGCGAAGTACTGGCGGTTGAGAAAACCGTCATGCTGAAGACCTTAAAATGCCCCATCAAGGTCGTGTGGGTGTTTCGTAAAACCCAGTGGGTCGCCTTGTTTACGACCGATCTCGACTTGTCGGTCACCCAGGTCATCGAATATTATGGCGCTCGCTGGAAGATCGAGTCCGGCTTTAAAGAACTCAAGCAAGACATTGGCAGTCAAAAATGCCAGAGCCGGAATGCCCAGGCCGTGATAAACCACCTGCATTTCTGTATGATGGCCACCACGGTCACCTGGATGTACGCCGATCGCATCAAAGCGGATCCGCAACGTCGGCACAAGGTCAAGGGGCGGACGAGTTTCGCCTTTTCCGATGTCCGGCGCCTCATCGCCGAAGCCTCACTGAGTGAAGATTTTGATAGGCTTTGCCATAAACCCACCAATCCCATGAAAAATTCGCTGGTCGCGGTGTTGTTACGCATGGTGGCTTGAGGCGTTTTTAGGAAACTTCAGTCACTGAATAATTACGGATTAATTTTTTTCCACCAGCGACCTCGATTGATCAACCGGACTTAGGCCAGACGCAGACATTATCAGTTAGTGCGTGACCAATTGATATTTTAATGCCTGTTCACTGAATGCGGCTCCTGGCAGCGGAGTCAACACATTAGCGTTCGTCAATGCCTCCGCCAATAAGTGTTCATTGCCTTCGTATTTGATTTTGTAGACATTATAACCGCCTTCGACACTCACCCAGTTAACCGCCTTGATGATGGGCAGCGATTCCAAAAAATCGGTGACCCGTATCATATCGGTCATGCTATTGACGCCCTTGATTTTCAAGACGGTATAACCGATTTCGGTAATATCCGGTTTAACACCATAATATTTCGACAAGACATCATAAGCGCCTTGCATGCCAGCCAACATCACCTCCTTAATCGGCCCACAGGGGCTGACCCATTGCTTGATCTTTTCATCGAAATACAAGGCCCACTCGGCCCGCCAACAACGCCCCTTGTCGACTACCCTTCCGGCCATCACCGACACGACATCATAGCGCTCCGATACGGATAACAGCTGCCGGGAATCGGCGCTTAACACTTCGTTGACCGATATTTGCTGCTGTTCCTGAAGATCCAGCAACGGAAAAATAATCGGCAAGCCTTTGAGGCGGGCGGCGCGAGACAAGGCGCTGGTCAATTCGGGCATGTCGTCGGCATGATAAAAACGTCTGTCGCCTTGCTCGTCCACCACCAGCCAGACTAGCGTTTCCGGTCGGATCTCGCTCCAGATACCAATATTGCCGGAACGCAATAGATTCAGCAATTGAGCTTCATCAAACAGCACTCGCATCAGGCGAGCCTGCCCGTCATCGCGTCGGTCATCGGCGCTCATCGAATATTGAAACTGACGCACATAATGCGAGGCGCCGGCAATGGCCGTTTTCACCACCGGGGTTTCCTGTACGTTATCTGCAGCCACTACTCGTCCCAATACGGTGCTCAACGCTTCCTGTATCGCTTTGTTTCTGTCTTCATCGGAACGGCTCTTAGCCCATACTTCAATTTCGTATAAGCCTTTCACCTCCGCCGTCCAGCCCTGCTGCGAGCACAGCAGAGCCAGTAAAACAAATAATCTAGCTAATAATTTCAATTCCATACTCCGCCTAACCGATTAAATATTTGCGTCTTTCGTCTTAAATTTATGGGCAAATTCAACTCTTGATTAAGCCCGCAGCAATTCCCACTTTGGCGTTCAAAAAGGGCATGGGGTGTGTTTGGCGAGGATGTCGACAGCAAGGATGCTGCCGTCAAGCCCCCAGGGATGGGTTTACCCAGCACCTAAATACCATAGACTATTGGCTATGATTTATTATCGTCGTTTATTTAGGTGCTGGGTGAACGGCGCTCCTCGACAGACACACCCCATGCCCTAAACACCGCAAAAATACTCAAACTGGGAATTGCTGTTAAGCCCGTGAATCCATCTTCCTTTACCCCAATCTATAGTACAATAGCTGATATTTTAACGTTAACTTTAGCAAGAGTACTTGACATTGAGCGAACAAAATCAAGAAAGCCTGAATTACAAAAGCGCCGGCGTCGATATAGAAGCCGGTAACGCCCTGGTCGAGCGCATCAAACCGATTGCCGCAAAAACCCGTACAGCCGGCGTCATGGCCGGACTAGGTGGATTCGGTTCAATGTTTGAGTTGCCGCTGGATCGTTATAAAGAGCCGGTTCTTGTTTCAGGGACCGACGGGGTCGGCACTAAATTAAAGTTGGCCTTGGAGTTGGGCGTCCATAATACCGTCGGCATCGATCTGGTCGCGATGTGCGTCAACGACATCATCGTGCAAGGCGCCGAACCCCTTTTTTTTCTGGACTATTTCGCCACCGGCAAACTCGATGTCGAGACCGCCGCCGCCGTCGTTGAAGGCATCGGCAAGGGCTGCGAACAAGCCGGTGCGGCCCTGGTCGGTGGAGAGACTGCGGAAATGCCGGGCATGTATGCCGAAGGCGATTACGACCTGGCTGGCTTCTGCGTCGGCATCGTCGAAAAATCGGCGATATTGGACGGCAGTCGAATCCAGGCCGGCGACAAGCTGATCGGCTTGGCCTCCTCCGGCCCGCACTCCAACGGCTACTCGCTGATCCGCAAGATCCTCGAAAAAAGTAACGCCTCGCTAAGCGACAATCTGGCCGGCAAGCCTCTAGGCGAGGCCTTACTGGAGCCTACGCGAATTTATGTCAAATCGCTGCTGGAGCTGTTCAAGACGGTTCCGGTGCATGCACTGGCGCATATCACCGGCGGCGGCATTACCGAAAACCTGCCGCGCGTCTTACCGACCGGACTCGGTGCGGAAATCGATTTGTCCAGCTGGAAACTGCCGGAAACCTTTAAATGGCTGCAAGAACACGGCAATGTCTCACAAGCCGATATGCTAACCACCTTCAATTGCGGCATCGGCATGATAGTCTGCGTCGCCGCCGAAGATGTGGACAAAGCCTTCACGATGCTGGAACTGCAGGGTGAAACCGTCTATACGATTGGTGAAATCGTCGCCAACGAAGACTCCGCAGTGATTTACCGTTAATCCGTTTGTTTCATGACGTTGGATAAAGACCACCTACGTCTTGTCGATGAACTGAGAGGGTGCATGCTGTGCGCCTCTCAGCTACCGCAGCCGCCCAAGCCTGTTTTCCAATGCCTCCCGGCCGCTCGAATCTTGATTTCCGGCCAAGCGCCGGGCAAAAAAGCTCACAATTCCGGGATACCATTCGATGACGCCAGCGGTCAGCGGCTCAGAAACTGGCTCGGGGTCGATGCCAAATGCTTCTATGATCCTGAAAAAATCGCCATTGTGCCGATGGCTTTCTGCTATCCCGGCAGCGGGAATTCAGGTGATTTGCCGCCCCGCCCCGAATGCGCCGTCCACTGGCGTCATCAACTACTCGCACACTTGCCCAATATCGAATTGACCTTGGTGATCGGTCGCTATGCGCAACGCTGGCATCTCGCAGAGCGAAGAAAAGCCACATTGACCGAAACCGTCAAGGCTTGGCGGGAATACTGGCCTGGGGCGATACCCCTGCCTCACCCCAGTCCGCGCAACAACCGCTGGCTGAAACAAAATCCCTGGTTCGAAGCGGAGCTATTGCCGCCCTTGAGACAGGCAATTAGCAGGCTGCTATAAAACCCTTACAACGGCCTAACACATAGTCAATATATGCTGTCGCCAATTGTGCATGTAGGTGCGGATTTAGCCGCTCAATGCGAATAAATTCGCACCTAACTCAGCATCCCCCCAGGGCTACCTCATTAAAAAATACCTTCTGGGCGGGGCGGGTTATTTAACCCGCCCCGAACGTTTAACTGACTCTAAGTCACGGTTGAATCGTTCAGAACCTCGTTGACCTGCATTTCGCATAGCGATGCGAACTACTTGCTTTTCGCGCCGAGGGCGGCGCTCCTACGCAAAGCACCGTCTTGCCTTCGGATGTGTCGAACACCGTGAAGCGCATCAAAACCGGTGCGCTTCCTATCGTCAGCACACCCTACCCTCACCGGTAGGGCGGATCAAGCGCAGCGGATCCGCCAACGTAGGGCGGCTTCGCGAAGCAAGCCGCCAAAAACCGCCACCGGAGGCAAAATTGGTCATTGTGGTATCCAGGCGCATTGTCTGGCGGCGAATCACCCTACGGTTGCATGCCAATATAGCCTTGCCTTCGGCACCGCAAAAATGCTCAAACCAGGAATTGTTGGCGCCTACCGAGCATCCGACATATATAACATGACTGAGTACTAGCCGCTGTTCACTCGGAGACAAAATAATACCGAAACAAGGCTTGCATAGGCAAAGTCACCGGCGTATAAACACTATAAAGCCGTGTTATTAATAAAGAAACGGTTGCGGATCGAATGTCGCGTCGACCTTCTCCTTCAGTGTTAGCACCCTGGCAGTAGTCGCTGCCGCCATATAAACAGAAAACCCGAGCTCGACGCATCGACTCGCTTTATGCGAATCAACGACAGAGGTTACCCGATGAACTCGCAAAATAATTTAGCCGTAACCCAGAGCCGTCCCTTTTTTGCCCTGAAGGACTGCGCCTTGATCGCGGTCGCGACCACCCATCGGGCGATCACTTTGAAGGAATTTCGCGATCATATCACCGAGTTGAATCAGGAAAGCCTTTATTACCATTTCTGGGGCAATTTGCTGTTGCCCCGTTTTGAGGAGCGCGAATATAACAACGATTTCGCCAGCTGGGCGCGTCACAGCCTACACGACGCAATACTCGCGGAACAACTGGCGGTGCTAGACCCCACATCGGTCACTGACATCGAAGAACTGCGCCTGCATATGCTGGAATACATCGATGACCGCTTGGAAGAAAGTGAATCCCTACAATGGTTCCGGGCAACACAACAGTTCGAGTTCATGCAATCGAAGATCGTCGTATTCGATACCCATATCAGCTTCGAATCCCCGGTCGAGATGGCCGCTTATATTCCAAATATGTCGATCAGCAGCATTTTTTATCATTTCATCGACGCCCGACGTCGGACCGAAGATAATGTCGACGACTTTCGCCATTGGCTGACTTTTTTTGGAGAAACCTATCAACCGCTAATCGAATGCCTAGCCAAGATCGACCCCTATTTTAGTTCGTTGACCGAATTGCGTCAGGCCATCGCGGTAGTCTTTCAACACCATTTTGCGGAGAAGTCTCGATGACGACGATGCTGGAACAGTATGCCGCGGTCACCGGTGAAGATGTGATCAGACATTTACGTCAACTGGCGGCGCCTCTGCAAGGAAAATCGGTCGTTCATGTCAATTCCACCCGGGTCGGCGGCGGCGTTGCAGAAATACTAGACCAACTAGTCCCCTTGACGCGCGAGCTCGGCATCGATGCGCATTGGGAGGTCATCAGCGGAGACCGCGATTTCTATCAATGCACCAAAAGCATGCACAACGCGATACAAGGCAATCGCATCGCGATTTCCGATGCCCTGTTGCAGCATTTCGAGGAAGTCAACGCACAAAATGCCAAACAACTGCAAGCGGTGCTGGAACAGGCCGACTTCGTCTTCATTCACGATCCGCAGCCGGCGGCGCTGCTCAAATTTTGCCCCCGCCGTCGAGGCCAATGGATCTGGCGCTGTCACATCGACGCCAGCCATCCGCACCGCTACACCTGGCGATTTATCGAAAAATTCGTGCGCGGCTATGACGCCAGCATTTTCTCCTTGCCGCAGTTTGCGCGTAGATTGCCGCACCCGGCATACATCATTCCCCCCAGCATCGACCCGTTAAGCGATAAAAATATCGCTCTGGATACGGAAGAGCTGGCGTCGGTGCGCTCGCGCTTCGATCTAAATCCGGAAGCGCCGCTGATCGCGCAGATTTCCCGTTTTGATCGTTTCAAGGACCCGGTAGGCGTCATTGAGGCTTATAAATTGGCCCGTCAATATCTCCCCAACCTGCAACTGGTGCTGGCCGGCGGCGGCGCCAGCGACGACCCGGAAGGCGAAGCAGTGCTGGCCGAAGTCAGGTTAGCAGCCGGAGACGACCCCAACATCAAAGTTCTGGTATTGCCGCCCGATTCCCATCGCACCATTAACGCCTTGCAACGCTTGAGCGATATCGTGCTGCAAAAATCGATCAAGGAAGGCTTCGGCTTGACCGTGACCGAAGCCTTATGGAAAGGCAAGCCGGTAATCGGCGGCGATACCGGCGGCATACGCCTGCAAGTGGTCAATTTCCATACCGGCTTCCTGGTCAATACTCCGCAAGGCGCGGCCCTACGCATACGTTATCTGTTTAATCAACGGCAAAGAATGCAGGAAATGGGCACTAAATCTAAACAATTCGTCCGCGATAATTTCCTGTTAACCAGGCAATTGCGCGAATACCTGACGCTGATGGTGGGTTTGCATCACGGCGCCGAGAATCGCATCGACTTAGGGTAGTCACCATGACACAACGTTTCCACCCGATGCCGTTCGGCTCCCAATTGCTCGATGACGGCAGAGTTAAATTCCGTTTATGGGCGCCCGGCGCCGATAAGGTCGAGCTGTGCCTGCAAGGCTTGGCGCCGGAAGCCCGCCTGTTGATGGCCGCGGAAGACGATGGCTGGTACGGCATTATCACCGAGTTCGCCGGCAGCGGTTTTTATTATCAATACCTGATCGATGGGCGCCTGTATATTCCTGATCCGGCCTCCCGCTATCAGCCTCAGGACGTCAACGGTTCCAGCCAAGTGATCGATGCCAAGGCCTGGCGCTGGAAGGACAGCGATTGGCGAGGGCTGCCCTGGGAAGACGCGGTGTTTTATCAACTGCACGTCGGCACGTTCAGCGAGGAAGGCACTTTCTCCGGGGTAAAAAACAAGCTGGACTATCTGGTCGAGCTCGGCGTCACCGCGCTGCAGTTAATGCCGATCGCCGAGTTTCCGGGGCAGCGTAATTGGGGCTACGACGGCGTTCTGCCTTTTGCCCCGGACTGCCGCTATGGTACGCCGGATGATTTGAAGGACTTGATCGCCAGCGCCCACGAAAAAGGCCTGATGGTATTCAATGACGTCGTCTATAATCATTTCGGCCCGGAGGGCAATTATCTGCATCATTACGCCCCCGCTTTTTTTACCGACCGTTTCCATACCCCATGGGGCAATGCGATCAATTATGACGGCAAGGACAGTCACTGGGTGCGTCGGTTCTTCATCGACAATGCCTTGTTCTGGTTGGAGGAGTATCATTTCGACGGTCTGCGCATCGACGCGGTGCACGCGATCTTCGATGAATCCGAACCGGATTTCCTGCAATCGTTAGCGAAGGCGGTTCGACACAGACTGGGCCAACATCGTCATATCCATCTGGTTTTGGAAAATGACCATAATGCCGCTCATTATCTAAGACCCGATCCCAAGCGGCCCAACAGCCACTTCGACGCGCAGTGGAACGATGATTTCCATCACGCCTTGCACGTCCTGCTGACCGGAGAAAACGACGGTTATTATCAAGATTACCGGGAACAACCGATCCGACATCTGGGCCGCTGTCTGACCGAAGGCTTCGCCTATCAGGGCGAGTCGTCGCCCTACCGCGATGGCCGCAAACGGGGCGAGCCGAGCCGAGATCTGCCACCGACCGCCTTCGTGCCGTTTTTACAGAATCACGATCAAATCGGCAACCGGGCCTTCGGCGAACGCATCGCCGAATTGTGCCCCCCCAGGGCACTGCGCGCGGCGACCGCACTGTTGATCTTGCAGCCGTCGCCGCCGTTGCTGTTCATGGGCCAGGAATGGGCCTGCAGCAGCCCCTTTACCTATTTCGTCGATTTTCCGGAGAACTTGGGCGAACAGGTCGCCGAAGGCCGGCTCAACGAATTCGCCAAGTTTCCACCTTATCAAGAGCCGGAGCTGCAAACGAAAATCCCGCCGCCGAACGCCGTCGAAACCTTCGAAGCGGCCCTGCTGGACTGGCGTGAACTGAACGCGCCGTCGCATGCGCGATGGCTGAGCTATCATCGTGAATTGCTTAGCATTCGGCAATGGCACATACGTCCTAGACTGGCCGAGCTCGAAGGCGGAAAAGCCAGTTATCATATATTGACTGACACGGCGCTGATCGTGCAATGGCCCTCAGTCAGCGGCCCGACGCTGACCATGCTGGCCAACCTGGGAGGCGATGCCGTTCCGCTGGAGCATGCCTATCAAGGCCAAATATTGTTCGCCAGCGAGGATGAGGCGCAGCAACCCGCCCGACTCAATCCCTGGACCGTTGTCGTCTTATGGGCGGAAAACGATGAGTAATCTCAGAAGGTCCACGCTGGTTCCCATCATTAGCGGTTGCCGGCTATGAATCATCCTGGCGACCCGCCGCCCATGGCGATCCCCGTTTCGACTTATCGGCTGCAATTAAACAAACATTGCCGATTCAGTCGAGCGGCCGATTACACGGATTATTTGCACCGGCTCGGTATCAGCCATTGTTACGCCTCGCCCTATCTGAAAGCGAGGCCGGGCAGCACCCACGGCTATGACATCGTCGATCATAACGCCCTCAATCCGGAAATAGGCGACGATGCCGATTTCAACCATTTTATTTCAAGGCTGCGGCGATTCGGCATGGGCTTGATCTGCGATATCGTCCCTAATCATATGGGAGTAATGGGAGCCGACAACGCGTGGTGGCTGGATGTGCTGGAGAACGGCCCTGCCTCTTGTTATGCGCCGTTTTTCGATATCGACTGGCATCCAGTCAAAAAACAGCTGAACAATAAAATACTGATCCCGATATTGGGCGATCAATACGGCAATATTCTCGAGAAACGGCAACTAAAATTGGTTTTCTCGGCCGAGCGAGGCGAATTCAGCGTCTATTACTTCCAGCATCGTTTTCCGCTCGACCCGCAAACCTATTCCTTCATCCTCAGTTCGCAACATCAGCAATTGCTGAATTTCTTCGATACCGATGATCCGGTGTTGCTGGAATATCAAACCCTAGACAACAGCTTCAGCAAATTATCGCCGCACAGCGAAGTATCGATGGAAGCTACCGATGAACGCAACCGAGATAAAGAGGTGTTTAAAAACCAACTGGCTAGACTGTGTGCCGACCACCCAAGCCTGATCCAATTTATCAAACTCAGGATGGCGGACATCAATCGGGAAATCTCCGACCGTGGTCAACTGCATGCCCTATTGGAGCAGCAGGCTTACCGCTTGGCCTATTGGCATGTCGCCGGCGACGAAATCAATTATCGACGTTTTTTCGACATCAACGACCTGGCCGGCCTTCGGATCGAAGATGATGCGGTATTTGAGGCTAGCCATCGGCTTATCCTGCGTTTGATCGCCGAACGTAAAATTCAAGGGCTGCGCATCGATCATGCCGACGGATTATACGATCCGGTCGCCTATTATCGGCGCCTCAATGACATCAATACCACAAGCGGCCTGACTGCGTCGCCGCTCTATGTCATCGCCGAAAAAATTGTCGCCAATTACGAGTATCTGGACAGCGATTGGCCGATCCATGGCACCACCGGTTATGAGTTCGCCGCGATCGTTACCGGCGTCATGCTCGACGGCGCCGCCGAAAAAGCGATGACTCGCATTTATTCGGATTTCATCGGCCGTCACCAGGATTTCGACGAGATCGTCTACCAGGCCAAAAAATATGTCATCACTACCCTGCTGGCCGGCGAATTGACGGTGTTGGCCAACCAACTCAGCCGTATCGCCGAAACCAGCTCCAAGACCCGCGACTACACCCTCAATGCCTTAAGAGACGCGCTGTCGGAGACGGTCGCCTGTTTTCCGGTCTATCGCACCTATATCAATAGTTACACGGTGCGCAAAGAGGATGCGCAATATATAGCGTGGTCGATAGAACAGGCCAAACAACGCAGTCGGGCCGCCGATAAAACGGTTTTTGATTTTATTCGAGCGGTGCTGATGCTCCAGGCCGCGAGCTCTAATGTGCCGAGAGACGCTTTGCTGAAGTTCGTCATGAAATTCCAGCAATATACCGCACCGGTGATGGCCAAGGGTAGCGAGGACACCGCGCTGTACGAATATCACCGTCTGATTTCGCTGAACGAGGTCGGCGCCGATCCGCGGCATTTCGGCTACTCCGTCAATGCTTTTCATCACTTCAACCAGGAACGGGTCAAAAAATGGCCGCACAGCTTGTTGTGCCTATCCAGCCATGACAGCAAGCGCAGCGCCGATGTCCGCGCCAGAATCAATGTGCTGAGCGAAATGCCGCAACAATGGCGAGCGGCCGTGTACCGCTGGCGCGACCTGAACCGGGAGCGCAAAAAAAACAGCGCGCAAATGATCATCTCGCGCAACGACGAATACCTGTTTTATCAGACGCTGATCGGTACCTGGCCCTTGCGAACACCGAACGAGACGGCATTAAACGATTACCGGGAACGCATCGCAAACTACATGATCAAGGCGGTACGAGAGGCCAAGCAATATTCTTCCTGGTTGAATCCCAACGAAGACTATGAACAGGCGATAAGGCGTTTTACCGACCGTTGTTTGGAAGCGCCCGGCAATACGTCTTTTTTCCAGGATTTCAGCGAATTCGAGCGACGAATACGACCGGCCGGATTGTATAACGCCCTTGCGCAGACCTTGCTGCACTTAACCTCACCCGGCGTGCCCGATATTTATCAAGGCAATGAGCTTTGGCAATTTGCCCTGGTCGACCCCGATAACCGCAAGCCGGTCGATTTCGCCTGCCACGCGCAGCTATTGAACGAACTGGAAAAGCAAATGTTGAACAATCGCCAAGCGCTGTTGACGGAATTGCTGGATACGATCGAGGACGGGCGAATCAAGCTTTTTGTCGTGATGCAAACGCTAGCTTACAGAAATCGACAGGCGGCGCTATTCCGGGATGGAGACTACCTGAAAATCGAGAGTCAGGGCAGCCTTGCCGACCATCTGCTCGCTTTTGCCAGGAAAAACGGGGATTGCTATTGCCTGATCGTCGTCCCCCGACTGACGCTGTCATTGCTGGCCCCAGACAGCTTGCGTTTGCCGGCCGCCGTCTGGCGTGATACCTGGCTGCTGTTGCCGCCCGAGGCGCCGGTTCATTACCAAGAACTGTTCTGCCGGAAGGAACTGCAGGCTGAAGCATGGCAAGGAAAGCTCCGCCTATCGGCTGAGCAACTATTCCAAGACTTCCCGGTTGCGGTATTGACCTCACCTGGGCTTGATCAGCAAACAGAAACTTAGCCCGGATATTTCACCATGGCGGCCCTTGGTCTTTGCCATAAGCCTTAAAAAACCCATGCATGAGGATTGAAATCGGGCATATTTTCCCAGCAATTCCCATATATGGAATTCAAAAAGGGCATGGGGTGTGTTTGGCGAGGATGTCGGCAGCAAGGATGCGGCCGTCAAGCCCCCAGGGATGGGTTTACGGCGCTCCTCGACAGACATGCCCCATGCCCTAAACACCTCAAAAATGCTCAAACTGATATTTTCCTGACGCAGTTTGCACTTGAATGGTTTTCTGAAATATCCGGACTAAGCTTCAAGCATCATTCGCCGCTATCGCTGATTCGATAGATGCTGCCGGTGAAATCATCAGAAATATAAAGGCTTCCGTCAGCCGCTTCGGCAATCGCCACCGGTCGGCCAATGACATCATCATGCATTTCAAAGCCGGTAATGAAATCTCGTTCGATTATCCCTTGCTCGGCGTCAAATTGCAGCGCAACTAGCTTATAGCCTGTTTTCACCGAGCGATTCCAGGAACCATGCATGGCAACCAATGCCGAACCTTGCATCAGCGAGCGCAGCTTGTCGTCGTCGATGAAAACGATGCTTAACGGCGCGGTATGGGCGCCGAATTCATGCACCGGAGGAACACTGCGGCTCGCTTTTTCCGGGTTCTTATCGCCGTAATCGGGATCAGGCGCCTGATTGCCGTTCACATATGGCCAACCGTAAAATTGACCCCGCTCTATTAAATTCAGCTCGCAGGGCGGAAAGTCATCGCCGAGAAAATCGCGGCCATTATCGACGCCATAAAGCTCTCCTGTGGAAGGCCGCCAGGCAAAGCCGACCGTGTTACGCAGACCGCTGGCAAAAATTTCACCCTGCTCGCCCTCGGGCGTAAAACGCATAATCGCTGCTCGGCGCGGATCATTTTCCTCGCAGACATTACAGCTGGAACCGATCGACACATACAGTTTGCCATCGGGCCCAAACCTTAACGAACGACTCCAATGACTTCCGCCTTTCGGCAGTCCGCTGACGATGCGACGATAATCTCCAAGCGTTTGCCGGCTGTCGGCGTCAAAGCGAATACGGCCCACGGCATCGGTTTCCGCGACGTAGAGCCAATTCTTATACAGCGCGAGGCCATGCGGCAAATTAAGGCCGCTCAGCAGTGCTTTGCGGCCATCCGAGCCGCCGTCATCATCACCGTCCCGCTTCAGCAGCATGACCTGGCCTTCACGCGGCAAACTGACGAGCACATCGCCGCTGTCGGTGACGACTAGATCGCGGGCGCCGTTCAAGTCAGACGCAAATACCGACAAAGACAAACCGGCCGGCATCTGTAAACGCCGGTTCAAGAGTTCTTGAGTCGGCGTGTCTTTGCCGATCAACGGAATATTGATTCCGAACCCCATTCTGCCGACCCTCCACAAAACACCGAGGACAAGCAGAGCACTAACAGTAATGACAACAATTTTTTTCATAGCAAAGACACAAGGTAAAGATAAAAGATATTCGAGCTTGTCGCCTCATTATAAACTCTGATGCACAATGCGCCTGTGAAGAAATATAATCACAATGACTTCCGAGCCCCGTCATGTATAACATGACTGAGTACCGGGCCCTGTGTGCGCTATCGTACAGACTGCACCGCTTCCTGTTGTTAAGGTTCTCAGTAAATTGCTTGAATCGGGCACTTATTATTTCTGATCTGTTTGCCACATGATTGCCAATTTGTCGGTTGACGCCTTTAAACATAACGCTGAGGAATAACGATGAACATGATGCATGACTATAAACAAAATAAATTGGCTGTTTCAGTACTCTTGATTGGCTGTTTGGCGACTGTACTTGGAGCGACCGGTTGTCAACAACAAGATGAAGGAACAGCGGAAAAAGCAGGAAAAAAAATCGATCGTGCGGCTGAGGAGGCTAGTCAAAAAATTGAGTCGGCTAAGGAGTCATTGAAACAGAAGACCAGTGAATCCGAAGAATACCTCAATCGATCGATAGACTCTTCTAAAGAAAAGTTAGAATCGGTAGCAGAAGATATTGAAGCCGCCCAGGAGTCGGTTGCCGACAAGGCCGAAACAGCAGGTGAGTATGTCGATGATGCGCTGATAACCGCCAAGGTTAAGGCGGCTTTTTTAGATGATCCTTTGCTTAACGCATTAAATATTGAAGTGACTACGGTAAATGGGGTCGTCACATTAAGCGGTACGGTCGATTCAGAGGCAAGCATCGGCAAAGCCGTAGAACTGGCTAGTAGCCAAGAAAATGTCAAATCGGTGGAAACCGACCTGATCGTGAATCTAGCACCAAGCAGTGACTAATGGTTTATTGTCGGTTAATAGCCATGTTGGCCGCTATGTTGATGGCCGCTTTTGTCAATGCCGCAACTACCGATGATAACTATATCGCCGGTTATGCGGCCGGCGTATTGAAGCATGCCTTAAAGCTGGATGTGCAATCTGTAGATGTTCGAAATGGCATTATTACTTTGCAGGCAGGCAGTATGATGGCGGTCGAGCGAGATAAAGCGGTGCGGCTGTTAGCCGAAATCCCGGGGGTCAAAGGGGTAAAAATAACACAAGCGGCTGTTCCTTCTGAGGTGTTCCCAGAGGTGGAATACTATAACGGCTATTCGCCGAGCGGGCAGTTTTATAATAACAAAGTGGAATATGTCGGTCTGGGGGCGCATTATTTCTTTTAATCCAGGCTGCATGCGCTGATGACATTGATCGTTTAAAAACCGCCGGGGGGACGCGTTTTCAGGTCGTTGAAGTTCCAGCTTCCGGTCAGGCGACGCAACCGAGCGCGATTTATTAGCGCAGGAACAGTCGATCGAATTCTGTTTTAACCACCTGGTAGCATTCGCAGGCCCGCGCTTCCAGTCCAGTCCGGTCCAGCACTTTGATCTGGCCTCGGCAATAATAGATCAATCCCGCTTTTTGCAATTTCCCCGCAGCCTCGGCGACGCCTTCTCGGCGTACGCCCAGCATAGTGGCGATCAATGCCTGAGTCATGGCTATATGGTTCGAAGGAAGCCGGTCCAAGCTTAACAGTAACAGCCTGCATAGTTGTTGATCCACCGAATGATGACGATTGCAGGCCGCTATCTGAGCCATCTGGGTAAGCAGGGACTGAGTATAGCGCAGCAACAAATTATTCAAGGCGCCGCTACGGCGTCCTCCCGAACGGTTAAATTCTTGCACCAGTAAATGTTTTTTTAACCGATAGGCGTAACCAGCGCTTTGTACAACGGCCTGGTTTGGCATGGTTCCACCGCCCATGAACAGGGCGACACCGACCACGCCCTCGTTGCCGACGACGGCGCTTCCGGCCGAAGCGCCATTTTCCATGATGGATAGCAATGTAACGATGCAAGTTGTGGGGAAATAGGCGTGATTCAAATCGGCGCCAGATTCGTAAATGACTTGGCCTTGCGGCAATACGACTTCTTCCATATAAGGGAGAAGACGTTCGTAAACGGCGGCAGGTAGGGAGTTGAGAAGACGGTTTTGTTTAGGCGCACTCGGATCGGTCATAAGTAAACTCATTAATTATCAGTCATGATCGAACGCTTTCACGTTAACACAAATGAAAAATCCAGATTCACTCTAAGTGATTAATTTGATTGTAATGATTCAACGTCTTGCAGGATGTAAGCAGAACATCATTAATTTCTCGGGACGCGTTCACCCAGCACCTGAATCAACGAAAATTATGAATCATAGCCAATAGTATATGGTATTTAGGTCAGGGCTCCCTCATTAAAAAATACCTTCTGGGCGGGGCGGGTTGTTTAACCCGCCCCGAACGTTTGACTTACTCTAGTCACGGTTGAATCGTTCAGGACCTCGTTGACCTCCATTTCGCATAGCGATGCGGACTAACTTGCTTTTCGCGCCGAAAGCAGCGCTCCTACGCAAAGCACCGTCTTGCCTTCGGATGTGTTGAACTGCGTGAAGTGCATCAAAAACCGGTGCGCTTCCTATCGTCAGCACACCCTACCCGCACCGGTAGGGCGGATCAAGCGCAGCGGATCCGCCAACGTAGGGCGGCTTCGCGAAGCAAGCCGCCAAAAACCGCCACCGGAGGCAAAATTGGTCATTATGGTATCCAGGCGCATTGCCTGGCTATCGGGCTCGGGTACTTGCCGCTTGAGTCTATGGTTCATACAGAAAATTCATACGCCGATGTCTTCATTCCATAACTCCGGAGACGCCTTGATAAAGCGTGACATCAAGTCGATGCATAAGGGCTCATCCAGCACCTCTACCTTTACCCCTCTTGCTCGCAGCAGCTCTTCTTCCCCGACAAAAGTCTTGTTTTCTCCAATGACCACCTTAGGGATGCCGTAGAGCAGGACCGCGCCAGCGCACATTGAACAGGGTGACAACGTCGTGTATAAGATGCATTCCCTGTAAACGGCTGCCGGTTGACGTCCTGCGTTTTCCAACGCATCTATTTCTCCGTGCAGCACCACGCTGCCCGCCTGTACACGCCGGTTATGTCCCGTACCGATGATTCGGTCACGATAAACCAGCACGGAACCGATTGGTATGCCGCCTTCCTGCAGCCCCTGTTTAGCCTCTTCAATAGCCGCCTTCATGAATGTATCCATTATGCCCCCCTAGCTTTTTGTCAATCTCGAGTTAAATACGGATCAATGCCATCTATCGGCGGCATTTACCACTGATCGGTTCCAATCCCATTATTCCGCCTCCAGCATCGCCGCTAAGCAGTTCAGCGCTTGCCGGAAAGACAGCCATGTAAAAACACCTCAACCGCCTGCCGCACCCAAGTCTCAATTTCGGCGTCGTCCGGTATCGGCGCCAAGCCGAGCTGCAATTTATGAAAGCGTTCATTACGCAGACAACTCAAAAAATGGTCGGCCAGCCGTTGTGGATCGAAACCGGAAAAATGCCCTGTCCGCTGCTGCCTCGCGAAAAAATCGGTCAATTGATCCAAGGTGCGTTGAGGCCCCTGCTCATAAAATTGCGCCGCCAGCTCCGGGAAACGCAACGACTCGCCGATCAATATCGTGCGAATACGCACCACGTCCGATCGAGTAATTCGGGTAATGAAATGTCGTGCAAACTCCTGCAAAGCCTGCTGAGGTTCACCGAACTCAGGCAGACTATCGGCAAATTGATCGCTGCAACGCCGAATCACGGCGCCGAACAGTCCGGCCTTGTTGCCGAAATAGCGGTAAATAGTCCGCATCGACACATGCGCATCGCGAGCGACCTTTTCCATGCTGAGATTGCCGTAGCCATTTTCCAGAAAAAGTTTTAAGGCGCTGTCCAGCACCCGGTCGCGGCTCAGTAATTCCTGCCCCTTCGGGGGGCGCCCGCATTTAACCATAATAAATACTGATGAAATCGATTGACATGGCCATGATGATACCTTAAATTAAAAAGGTAATCTATATTACCATTTAAAGTTTTTCCGCGACTGAGGCGCATAAAGGATGAAAAACCACCCCCCTACCCCAATGACCGTTCAATACATCCCGAACGCGAAGCCACTGAGCCTCGGCCGTTCCGACGACAACGGAATTTTCATCTCTTTCTTACCGACGATGCCGATCCATCTGCTGCCCATACTTGCTTTATCATTGTTATTGACCGGCTGCGATAACGGAGACGACTCGGGGGCTCAGACTCAGCAAGGTCCGCCGCCACAGGTGAAAGTGGCCTATCCGTTGACTCAGGAAGTCAATGAATGGGACGAATTCACCGGCCATATCGATGCGATCGACTCGGTTGAAGTCAGGGCGCGGGTCACCGGTTATCTGGAGAAAATCAATTTCGTCGCCGGTCAAAAGGTGAAAAAAGGCGAGCTACTATTCGTGATCGACCCGAAACCGTTCCAGGCGCAATTAAACCTGGCCCGGGCCGAATTGGAGCGCGCCAAATCCAAACGGGAATTGGCGAAAAACGACCTGGACCGAGCCAGAAACCTGCTGAAGGCGAAGGCGATTTCCGGCGAAGAATACGACACCCGTAACAAAGGCTATCGCGAAGCTGTGGCGGCCGTGCGATCGGCCGAAGCCAGCGTCTATGCGGCCAGGCTGAATCTGCAATACAGTGAGATTCATGCGCCGATAGATGGCCGCGTCGGTCATGAGCTGATCACCGAAGGCAACCTAGTCAATGGCGGCAGCGAGGCGAGCTTGTTGACAACGATCGTATCGACCGATCCGGTCTATGTTTATGTCGATGCCGACGAACGCTCGATTCTGAAATACAAACGCCAGCAAGGGATCTCCGTCAATGGCCTGGAGGCGCAGTTAGGCGTCGCCGACGAGGATCATTTTCCGCATCATGGCCAACTCGATTATATCTCCCCCAGCGCCGATCCCGAGACCGGCACGGTCAAGCTGCGCGGCGTCTTCGCCAACCCGGACGAATTGCTGAGTCCCGGATTTTTCGCCCGCATGCGCATCCGCGCCTCCGCACCTTATACCGCTCTGCTGGTGCCCGACCGGGCGTTGGGCACCGATCAGGCGGAACGTTTCGTCTGGGTGTTGAATCAGGATAATCAAGCGGAGTACCGAAGGGTCGTTCCGGGCGCGCATGTAGGCAGCTTGCGCGTGATCAAGAAAGGTCTGACCGAACAAGACCGGGTCCTGGTCGAAGGTCTGCAAAAAGTCAGACCTGGCGCCAAGGTTGCTCCCGAGCAAATCAGCTTAATCGGAGAACAATAAGCCATGGGCCGATTCACACATTTTTTCATCGACCGGCCGATCTTCGCCACGGTCCTGTCCATATTGATCGTGCTGGTCGGCAGCCTGGCGCTGTTCGCGCTGCCGATCACCCAATACCCTGAAATCGCGCCGCCGACCGTCGTCGTCAGCACCTCCTACCCCGGCGCCAACGCTCAGGTCGTCGCCGAAACGGTGGCGACGCCGATCGAGCAGGAGGTCAACGGCGTCGAGGACATGCTGTATATGTCGTCGCAATCGACCAACAGCGGCAACATGGCCCTGACCATCACCTTCAAACCCGGCACCGATTTGGATAAGGCTCAGGTGTTGGTGCAAAACCGCGTCGCCCTGGCCGAGCCAAAACTGCCCGAGGAAGTCAGCCGACAAGGCATCAGCGTCAAGAAACGCAGCCCCGATTTGAGCCTCGTCGTCGGCCTGGTGTCTCCGGATAAACGTTACGACAGCCTCTATTTAAGCAATTACGCGCTGTTGCAGATCAAGGATACGCTGGCGCGCCTGCCCGGCGTCGGCGAAATCGTCGTATTCGGTGCGCGCGATTACAGCATGCGCCTGTGGCTGAATCCGGACAAACTGGCGGCGCGAAACATGACCGCAACCGATGTCGTCGAGGCGATCCGCGAGCAAAACATTCAGGTCGCAGCCGGCGTGATCGGCCAGGAACCGGCGCCGCAACCGGCCGATTTTCAATATACGGTCAGTACGCTGGGCCGGTTGATGAGCGCCGACCAATTCGCCGACATCGTCATCAAACAAGGCGTAGACGGTCAGATCACGCGGCTGAAGGACGTCGCCCGCATCGAACTGGGCGCCAAGGATTACAATTCCGAATTGTTCCTGAACGGCGAGTCGATGATCGGCCTGGCCATCTTCCAACTGCCCGGCTCCAATGCGCTGGAAACCAAGGAGGCGGTGATGGCTGCAATGGACAAGCTGAAAACCCATTTTCCCGAAGGCTTGGACTATCTGCTGGTCTATGACACCGTCGTGTTCGTCGAACAATCCATCGAAGCTGTCGTCAAGACACTGTTCGAAGCCTTGTTGCTGGTCGTGCTGGTCGTCGTGATCTTCCTGCAGAACTGGCGTGCGGCGATCATCCCGCTGCTGGCGGTGCCGGTGTCGCTGATCGGCACCTTTGCGGTGATGCAAGGCTTGGGCGTGTCGTTGAACACCTTATCGCTGTTCGGTTTGGTGCTGGCGATCGGCATCGTCGTCGATGACGCCATCGTCGTCGTCGAAAACGTCGAGCGCCACATAGCCGAAGGCATGAAGGCGCGCGAGGCCACCCGCCAAGCGATGACCGAGGTCATCGGCCCGATCATCGCCTCGACCCTGGTGTTGATCGCGGTGTTCATCCCGACGGCCTTCATCACCGGCGTTTCCGGCGCCTTCTACAAACAGTTCGCATTGACCATCGCCGTTTCGACGTTGATCTCGATGCTCAACTCGTTGACTCTGAGTCCGGCCTTGTGCGCATTATTGCTGGACCGAGCGCATGGCGACAAGGACCTCTTCTCGCGTTTTCTTGATGGTGCGTTCGGCTGGTTCTTCAACATTTTCAATCGCTTCTTCGATCGTTTCAGCAGTGGTTACGGCAAACTGGTCGGTCGTCTGACCCGCATGACGGCCATTGTGCTGATATTGTATGTCGCCTTGAACGGCTTTAATTGGTTAGTCTTCAACAAGGTGCCGACCGGATTCATTCCGCAACAGGACCAGGGCTATCTGATCCTCTACGCGCAACTGCCCGATGCCGCGTCGTTGAGCCGCAGCAAGGAAGTGGTGCAGCAAGCCACGGACATCATCACCGACACACCGGGCGTCGCCAATGTCGTCGCCTACGCCGGTTGGTCGCTGTTGAGCGGTTCCAATCAATCCAATGTCGCGACGATGTTCGCCCGTCTGGACAGCTTCGACAATCGCGCCGGTCATCCCGAAATGCAGGCCGATGCAGTAATCAAACAGCTGCAGCAGCGCCTGGCGCAGATCCCCCAAGCTCATATCGCCGTGTTCGCCCCGCCGCCGGTGCGCGGCATGAGTTCGGTCGGCGGTTTCAAGGTACAAATCCAGGACCGCGCCAACGCCGGCCTCAAGCAATTACAACAAGTCAACGCCGAGCTGATCGCCAAAGGCAACCAGCAACCGGGACTGACCCATTTGTTCACGACCTTCCGCGCCGATGTGCCCCAGCTTTATCTCGATGTCGACCGGGAAAAAGCCAAATCGATGCATGTGCCGCTAACCGATATATTCGATACGCTGCAGATTTATCTGGGCTCGCTGTACGTCAATGACTTCAATAACTTCGGCCGCACCTATCAGGTCATCGCTCAGGCCGATGCCGAGTTTCGCATGTATCCAAACGACATCGCCGAATTGAAGACCCGCAACAAAGCCGGTGATATGGTGCCGCTAGGTTCATTGCTCGAGGCCAAGGAGATCGACGGACCGGACAAGATAACCCGCTATAACATGTATCCGGCCGCGGAAATCAACGGCGCCACATTGCCCGGCGCCAGCTCCGGCGACGCCATCAATATCATGGGCCGACTATTGGACAGGGAACTGCCGCCCGGTTTCGGTTACGAATGGACCGAACTGAGCCTGCAGCAGGTGTTGGCCGGCAACGTCGCGATGCTGGTGTTTCCGTTGAGCGTGCTGTTCGTGTTTTTGGTGCTCGCGGCCCAATATGAAAGCTGGTCGCTGCCGCTGGCGGTGATCCTGATTGTGCCGATGTGCATCCTGTCGTCGATGACCGGCATTTGGTTCAGCGGGTTAGACAACGACATCTTCACCCAGATCGGTTTCATCGTCCTGGTGGCGCTGGCCAGCAAGAACGCGATCCTAATCGTCGAATTCGCCAAGCGGCGTCAGGAAAGCGGCCTCGACCGTTTCTCTGCTGCGCGGGAAGCTTCGCGCATCCGCCTGCGTCCGATCCTGATGACCTCGTTTGCGTTCATCATGGGCGTGCTGCCGCTGGTGTTGGCCCAGGGCGCCGGCGCCGAGGCGCGCAGGGTATTGGGCACCGCGGTATTCAGCGGCATGCTGGGTGTGACGCTGTTCGGGCTGTTACTGACGCCGGTGTTCTATGTCACCGTGCAAGGTCTGGCCCAGCGTTGGCTCCCCTCGAAACGCAAAAACGACGAGCAGCCTTCGACTCTTCCTTCTTCCGGTGCCGATTCATGAACCAAACGATGACAAAACCTAAGCCTACTATCGCGCTTTCACGCAAAGCTGGCATGACGTTCTCAACCCTGCTGGCACTGGTCGGTTGCGCCGTCGGCCCCGATTACCAGAAGCCAAAAAGCGCACTGCCGGCCAGCTTCGCTCAGGCACCCCATAGCGAATTTTCCGAGCAAAGCATAGCGCGCAAGTGGTGGACCTTATTCGATGATAGCGAATTGATTTCCCTGGTCGACCGCGCCGTGCGCCATAATTACGATCTGCAACGGGGCCGCGCCAATCTCAAGGAAGCCCGCGCACTTTATCTGGAAGCCGGCTTGAATCTGGCGCCGATCATCACCGCAACAGGCAGTTACAACGAGCAGAAGCGCAGTCGAGGATCCTTGAACAACCTCTCCTACGCGCCGCGTGAGCTGAAACTCTATAATGTCGGATTCGACGCGTTCTGGGAACTCGACCTGTTCGGCCGGGTGCGCCGCAATGTCGAAGCCAGCAACGACGGGGTCGAAGCGCAGGAAGCCTCGCTGCGCGACCTGGGCGTCAGCCTGGTCGCCGAGGTGGCGCGCAACTATTTCGAATTGCGTGGATTACAGGAACAGCTGGCCGTCGCCGAAAACAATGTCGCTAATCAGAGCGAAACGCTGACGATCACCCGCGCGCGAGTCGCCAACGGTCGCGGCACCGAACTCGACACGTCCAGGGCCTTAGCCCAGCTCGAATCGACCAAAGCCGGCATTCCGCCGCTACAAAGCTCGATACAGCGTTCGATCCATCGATTGAGCGTGCTGACCGGGCAAGTGCCTGATGCCCTCAGCGAGGAATTGTCGCCCCCCGCACCGCTTCCCAAACTGCCCGAGACGATACAGATCGGCAACCCCGCCGAACTGCTGCGCCGACGGCCCGATATCCGCATTGCCGAGCGCAGCCTGGCGGCATCGACGGCGCAAATCGGCGTCGCAACGGCCGACTTATTTCCCCGCGTCACCTTCGTCGGCACCATCGCGCTGGAGGCCAGCACCTTTTCCGGCTTGGGCGCGGCCGGCTCCGACACCTATTCGGCGGGGCCTAGAATCAGTTGGGCGGCATTGGACCTGGGGCGCGTCTATGCCCGCATCAAGGCCGCCGACGCCCATGCCGAAGCCGAGCTGGCCAACTACCAGCAAACGGTATTGAATGCACTGGAAGAAACCGAAAATGCGTTGATTAACTACAGCCAAGAACGAATCCGACAAAATTCATTGGCCGCGGCCGCAGCCGCCAGTCAAAAGGCCCATGAACTGGCCCATATACGCTTCGATGAAGGCATCGCAGATTTCCTGACGGTATTGGATACAGAGGCTCGTCTGCTCGAGGATCAGGATCGTTTAGCGCAAAGCAACACCCAAATAGCGACGGCATTGATAGCCCTATACAAGTCATTGGGCGGCGGCTGGGAGACGGCAGACGCTTTGATACCGCACGAAGATCAATAACGGTTTCGATATCGCCTGATCGATTTCACCTATAAGGCGGCGGAGGTGGCGACCCGGGCGGAGGCGGAGGAATCTGTCTCGATGACTCCTCAGGGATCTGGTTTTCATAATAGAAATGCCCCGATACCGGAACCCGATGCCCCTGGGCGTACATGCATTGGATATAGGCGTTATCGTAATCCCGTTGCGTGGCATAAGCCGCTCTCCTGCCCTCTCCGCTCCCCACCATGCTGCCGGCGACCAAACCGCTGCCGGCCCCTATCGCCGCACCTCTGCCGCCGCCCAGCGCAGCCCCGGCGGCCGCGCCGAGTGCTGTGCCGGCAATGGCGCTGCCGACTTGACTATCCACGGCAGCCTGGTTGGCGCTGACGCCGCCGACCTGGGCATAAGCATATTGCCGGCAAAAATAATCATCCTGACGAAATTGCTCGAACGACATCGCCGTGCCAGGCAACACCATGACACTCGGTGCGGTCGGCATATAGGCGCAGCCGCTTAGCGATATCAGCACGCTGCTCGCTAACACTGTCTTGACATTGATCATAGACCCCTCCCGTTATTTGGACGATGGCGGCGCAGGGTCGACCTGCCGCCAACCGGAAGAACATTCTTTGACATAGGGATAATAGCCTTCCGGGTCGGTGCAGTAATACCAGTATCCGGCCGGAAGCTGCTGGGACGATTGCGGCGTTTGCCGTTCGATGTAGACCGGCGGCTCGCTCGGTACCGTGACTATGGCCGGCGGATAATAGGGATAATAGTAAGGATAATAAGGATAGTAAGGTCTCGGATAAGGCGTCCCCAGATAAAAACTGAAGCGGGGATGACTATGACGATGACCAAGATAGCGGCCTCCCCTATAGTGAGGGTCTGCCTCAGCCACACGACTGCATGATAAAGCCGTAACCATCAGCAACATTAAAAAACCATTGATTTTTAACATCTTCGCTACCTCAATGCTTGTGCATCATTGTCGGTCAATATTGACCGATAACGGTTGCCTTGTCTATTTTTTCAACCGTTTCCTCCTCATTTAAAACTTAACGCTATACTGACAGCTCAAGTCGTATTGCGTTAGAATCATTTTGTCGTTACAACGACCGGTTTATTAGATTGATGAAAACGAAAACAAAACGAATACGGCAGCCGTCCGACGCCGAATTACAGACCTTGCATCAACTCTTCCAGGGTGGGCGATTACAACAGGCCGAAGAGATGGCGCGATCTCTGCTCGCGAAATATCGAAAGGCGCCCATCCTCTACAACATACTCGGACTCTGCCAGCAACGCCAGGGTAAAGGCAAGGAAGCGGCCTCCAGCTTCCGAAAATTACTGGCGATAGATCCAGGCATCGCCGAAGCGCATTTTAATCTGGCATTGCTGCTGAGCGAACTCGGTAAAATCAAAGAAGCCAGCATCAGTTACCGCAAGGCGCTGCGACTGAAGCCGGACCTGACCGCGGCGCATTTCAACCTCGGCGCCTTGTTGCAGGGACAAGGGCTATTCAAAGAAGCCGCGCAGCATTATCAAAAAGCGGTCGCGCTTGAACCCGGCTTTTTTGAAGCACAAGGCAACCTCGGCACAGTGCTGCAACAACAAGGTCGACTCGAGGAGGCCGAGCAATGTTATCGCACGGCATTGGCGATCAAGGCCGATGCGCGCGGACACTTTAACCTGGGAACGGTGTTATATGGGCTGGGTCAGCATGATCAGGCCGTTCAGCAATTTCGGCAAGCCATCGATCATGATCCGCGCTTTGCCGATGCCTGGAATTCGCTAGGCGAGACCTTGCGCGACCGCGGCGAAATGGATGAAGCCATCCGCTGCTATGAACAAACGCTGACGATTCAACCCGACCATGGCCGCGCCCAATACAATTTGGGGGAATACCTTTGCCTGAGCGACCGTCTCAAAGACGCCCTCCCTTATTTCGAGGCCTCCGACTTCGCCGACAGCAAGGAACGAGCCTTGCAATGCCTCTACAAAACCGGGCAATTCGAACTGTTCAAGCGACGCTTCGACTCCCTGACCGCCAATCAGCGCCATACCTCCGTCTTACTGGGAACCCTATCGACCCATTACGCCAACAATTTCCATCAGCCCAACAGCTACCGATTCTGCTCGACGCCGATGGACTATGTGCGCCATACCCGCATCGAGGAATTGACGACTTCGGAAAGCCCGCTGCTGCAAAAACTGCTGCACGACATTCAGCACGTCGCCATGGCCGAAAGAAAACAGGGGCGTTTATATTACGGCATGCAATCCGCCGGCAACCTGCTGCTGCGCCCCGAGCGTTCTTTTCAGCAGCTTGCCGAACTGATTCGTAGCCAAGTTCTCGACTATCGAAAATATTACGCCGGCAGCCGAGAACGACTAATCGTCGATTTCCCGCGCGACATCGAATTCAATAGCTCTTGGTATTTGCGCATGAAGCAAGGAGGATATCTGACTTCGCACATCCATGAAGAAGGCTGGATCAGCGGCTGCGTTTATCTCAAACTGCCGGAACCTAACAACGATCACGAAGGCTGTTTCGCCTATAGCACCGATGGCGACGATTATCCCAGACTGCATGACGACTTTCCCAGCGAAATCGTCGACATACGGGTAGGCGACCTGGTGCTGTTTCCTTCTTCGCTGTTTCATCGCACCCTGCCCTTCCATTCCGATCATGAACGAGTCTGCGTGGCTTTTGACATCAAACCCGCGTTTGGCTAACCTGGAAGAAGTTTGCGCAACATAGCATGTAGGGTGGATAAGCCCGAAGGGCGCATCCACCAAAGATGCCGACCCGGTGGATGCGCTCCGCTTATCCACCCTACGAATGGGGTGAGTAGTTTCGTTATTTTTTAACATTTGCCGCCAGCGGCTTGCGATGGGCGACGGGAGCAGTGACGATGAAACAGTATGCAAAACAGGCGTTTTTCGGCTGTCTGCTGATAAGCCTAGGATTTAATCTCGCCGGTTGCGCCACCTACGATGACAAAGTCGCGCCCGTGCCTTTGCCCACCGCATTTTCCGATCATATCGATGTGCAAGGCGCCCTGCTGGCAGCCACCCCTTATGTCGATAAAGACAAGGCGGAGGCCGTGTTCGGCTTCGACATTCGCTCGGCCGGCTTGTTGCCTGTGCGCCTGGTCATCGACAATCAAAGCGGCATGGGGTTGCGCATAGAGCCCCGGCAAACTTTTTTGATCGACCGGGAGCAACAAGCCTGGCCCTTGCTGACCCAGCAACAAGCCTATAGCCGGGTCGAAGACGAGGTGGAAATCGGTGAAACGCTGATGGGAGCGGCGAGACCCTCGCTAATGCTGGGCGCTGCGGGCGCCGTCGTCGGTTTTGCGATCGGCGTATTGAGCGGTGAAAGTCTCGGCGAAACAATCGCTAAAGGCGCCGCTGTCGGCGCCAGCGTCGGGGCGTTATACGGCGGCGCGGCAAGACATCGGGAATATGACGATGAAATCCGCCAAGACCTGATGCGCAATTCTCTGCGCAACGAGCGGGTCAAACCCGGCGAACTGGCCTATGGCTATCTGTTCTTTCCCGGTCGGGACGAAGCGGAATCGGTAAGTGTTTTACGCCTCGGCGTCACGGTCGGAAAGCAACAGCATATCGTGACCATTCCGCTATTCGAACATTAGCGCAGCAATTCCCAGTTTGAGCATTTTTGCTGTGTTTAGGGCATGGGGTGTGTCTGTCGAGGAGCGCCGTTCACCCAGCACCTAAATTATCCTGGAATGTAAAATATAGTCCAGTAGTCATGGAATTTAGGTGCTGGGTAAACCCATCCCTGGGGGCTTGACGGCAGCATCCTTGCTGCCGACATCCTCGCCAAACACACCCCATGCCCTTTTTGAACGCCAAAGTGGGAATTGCTGACATTAGCGCCTTCATTTCAAACCATAGATTTTTAGCTGGCTGCAGACCTTTAGCTGATTGTCGGGAGCGCTGCAATGATCGACGTTGCCGACCCGGTAAATCATCACATAGACCCGGCCGTTGGCGACCACCGGCGGTATCATCTTGGACATCGTACCGAGGCCGCCGCGAACATCGTCTCCGGTCCGATATAAACGCTTCATTTTCTTGCCTGAAAGTATCGTGGTGGCGTCATAGGCGACTAGCTGGCCCTCGGCGAAGCCCTTATTGACATCACCGTATTTCGGATAGACCGCCCACAAAATCGCGGAACCGAAATCGATGGCATGGGGAAAACTCGACTTCGTCGATGGTTTGCTGGAAACCATCATCAATCCGCCGGGCATGCCGCCCGGAGAGCCCATATTCGAGGAGGCCAACTCCGAGCCCTCGGCGCGAAAGCTCGGCAACGCGCCGCCCAAGGTCGAAAAGTTATAGGTCTTCAAGTTAGCATTCTCACCCCAAACATACACGATGCCGCCTAACTGATCGCGCTGGGCAAAAGCCAGGGCATGGATATGATGCATTCTGTTGAATTGCGGATCGCCGCAAGGCATGAACCAATGATGATCGCTGGAGCTCGGCGGCGGACATGGCAAGCTACGGTTCAGATGTTGCACCCGGTCCCAATTCTCATTTACGTCGCCGCCGTGATAAGAAGCTACCAGCGGCGGCTTCGACATCAGCCATTTGAAGCGTTCGTTTCTGCCGAGATTGAATTTATCCAGCGAATAAATAATGCCGTCCTTGGTGCCCTGCAATAGCAGACTGGAGCCCGGCACCAGCAACGGTCCGGCAGAGCCGAAATCCCAATCCGCGCCGGCCTTGCCAAAATCCGCCCTGCCGCAGGACACCTCGGACTGATTGTCGTCCCAGAGGCAGCCACTGCCGGAGGTGCGCTCGTCCAAGAAAGCCTTGTAGTAGTCGACTTTTTCCAGCACCGGCCGCGCCCCGCCGATGCTGGGCACGAAGCGCAGTTTGATCATGCTTTCCGCCAAGTCGACGGAACCGTTATTGGAAGTTCCGTTCGAGGTCGCGACATAAATCATGTCGCCTTCGGTCACCGGCGCCCCGCCGGCATGCCAGATGCCGGCTCCCCATGCATTAAACGAGGTTGCGCAGAAAATGCCCGGCTCCCGGGAAAAACCGGATCGTCCCAGCAAAGCCCGCGTGTCGTAGGCGACGACCATGCCGTGCGGATTCTTGCGGCCGCCGCGGAAACTTTCCCCGTTCGCCGCGAAGGCGAGCACCAAGCCGTGATTGCCGGTTAGCGCCAGACCCGCCCGCAGCTTCGGATAGACATATTGATGCTTGCCGTTATGATCAAAAAAAACGGCGTCGGCATCATTAAACCAACAACCGTTGCCTTCCTGAGACTGACCAAAGATCCTGACCGGCGAGGATTTCAGCGCGCCGCTGGTCGGTTCCAGCGCAAACACCCAATAGTCGCGAAAACGGTTGTCGTTAGGTTTTTTGCGCAACCATGCCGCGACATAAAGCGTATTCGTCGACGCATCGATAATCGGCGTGGCCGAAATCCCCCAGGTCGGCGTGTGTTTCCACAGATCCATATCGGCAGAACTGACTTCGGGGCCGAGCTTGACCTTATAGATAGTTGCATTGGTGCGCGCATTGATGCCGATGACCTCGTTTTTCATCGTCGTAATGATGACCAGATCATCGGAGCCAGCGCCATTTTCCAGTATCAACGGCTGGGTTTCGACTTTGGCGTCGAAATTATAGGTCCGCAACAGACCGAACTGAGATGGATTGACGTTGCTCTTGTTAAGGTTGAATTCACGGTTGTTCGCCGCCGTGCGAAAGTTATTTCCCGCCCGCTCTGTGATGCTGACCGCTTGAACGTTCTGGATCGAAGAAACCGATAATACGGCGCCTAAAAAAGCAAGTTGGATAAATCGCATGATCTTACTCTGGCTGCTGAACGAGTCAACTGAGCCTAGACTGTAACACAAAGCATTGTCAAGCCTGCAATATCTATATATGGATAACAAAGAGGACTTGGGGCGTGTTTGGCGAGGGTGTCGGCGGCAGCCCAGCACCTAAATTCAATGGCTTTTGCACTACATTTACGTTCGCTGCTGGATGAACGGCGCGCCTCTACAGACACGACTCATGCGCTTAATTGAGCAACGTAGAGGCACTAACTACTCACCCCCATTCGTAGGGTGGATAAGCGGGGCGCATCCACCCTACATGCCCTGCCGCGTTCGATAAGTGGAGCGAGCAGTTACCCGAGATTAAAGAATTACCCAGGCTAAAACCGCGATGCAGTCAATTTAACGTCGGCCTCGGCCCAAACCTGATCGAATTGTTGCCGTACTTGGTCGGCCTGTTCGGTTTTGCCTTGGGCATTGAGACTTTGCATCAAGCCGAATAATGACCAACCGTTTTGCGGATGCTCATGCAAGTCCTGGCGATAAACCGTTTCCGCCTGCTGAGCTTTCCCCGCTTGCAATAGCACCGCGCCTAGAACCTGACGCGGCGGCAGATACCAGTCCTTCGGTTCGGTGTAGTTAAGTTCGGCTTCCAGTTCGACTGCTTGGCGCAGATGGGAAACGGCGCGATCGAAATCTTCATTCTCTGCCGCCAGTTCGCCGCGCAATATAGATGCGCCTATTTGCAACAACCGCTTGACTGAATTCAGGTCGAAGATGGTTAACTCGACGATCGCCGGATCGGCAATGCTTTGTTCCAACCGCTCCAGTTCGCTCCGCGCCTGGTCACGCCGCCCCTTCCTAAGCAGGGCCAACGCCCTGGCATAATGCCAAATCGCGGTCGGATAAATCAGATCGGCAGCCGGCGCCGGCTCATTTAATATCGCGTCCCATTCGCCAAACAAGGCCTTGGTATAGAGCGGAATCAATAGAAAATGTTGCAAGGTCCCGGCGAAACCGGGTTCACGTAATAAATCTTGATTGACCTGCGCGGCGGTTTCGGCCGCCGCTTGTTCCGACATGGTTTTACGTCCCGTTCTGATCGCCGCGGCCCAGAGAAAATGGTGGTTGTGTGGCACATAGGCGAGAGTATAAAGACTCTCGGCAGGGTGATGACTCAAATAGCCGTGATCGGCCTTGACCGCTTGCTGATTGGCCAGGATCGCGTCGTGATAACGGCCGACCCGGATATAAATATGCGCAGGCATATGCACTAAATGCCCCAAACCCGGCGCCAATGCCGGCAATCTCTGCGCACTGGCAATGGCTTTTTCCGGGTAAGGCGAGGCTTCCAGCGCATGAATATAAAGATGATTGGCCAGCGGATGGTTGGCATCCAGATGCAGCGCCCGTTCCAACATCGAGACGATTTCCGCCGTCCATGGCCGCGCTTTCCCCTGCTTGCTCCAGAAATCCCACGGATGCAGGTCCATCAACGCTTCGGCATACAAGGCCGTCATCGTCGCATCATTGGCAAAAACTTCGGCCACCTCGCCCATCGCCTCGGCATAAGCTTTGTCCAGTCCAGCGCGATCCGACGGGGCTTGTTGCGCATAACGTTTAGATAACGCCCAAATTAACGCTTTTTCCTTGTCCGTCACCGTATCTGCCAACGTCAAGGCCTGTTGCGCCGATTCATAGGCCAAAGACACGGCCGCCGGGTCCATAGGCGCATTGATATTAGGCCCCAAAACCAAGGCTTCTCCCCAGTAACATAGCGCGCAGGACGGGTCGATTCGATAAGCTTGGCGGAACGATCGCGCCGCTTCGCCATGGTTGAATCCGAAGGCCAGAATCAGCCCTTGATCGAAATAACGTTGCGCGGCGCGCTGTGAAGTCGAGACCGGATAATGATATTTGCCTAAATTATCATATAACGGATCGACGTCGGTCTGAAGCGACTGGCAACCCAACAATAGCGATGCCGTCAAAAATCCGGATAAACATAGCCAAAAACATTTCTTCAATTGCTTGCAATCATTCATGTCGGTTCTCCCCTGACACTGGAATATGTCTGTCAAATCAGTGTTTTTTACTATCTTTTAGATCATTGAAAACCTATTTTCCCTATTTGGCAATCCTATTTCGTAGGACTGAACTCCGGTAATAATAAATCAGGTAAGAATTGTCTTTCATGTTAGAAAAATAATTGCCAGTAGGACTTAGATTTGTTTAACTCTCAACGAAGAGCAATAAGGAAACATCCCTGCCGAATGACGCCAATGAGGAGTGCATTCCCCCATAAGCGCCAACTTAAGACGCAAGACTTTGATTCACAGTTGAAAAATCAAGGTGTGACCACAACATAGAGTATTTTTACCGACGAAAGTGAAAATCTCTATGAAGCAGCCACAGCTAACAGATACCCTTTTTGATGACTTTTTGCAAGAGCTCCCAGCAGATTTCCAGGAGCAGGCCTATGAATTACAGGCGTTTGCACGGGCACGGAAAATCCGATCACCGTTGCAATTATTGCAGCTAGTCCTGTTGTATTGCGGACTGGACTTGTCGTTGCGCAGCTGTGCCGGCGAAGTTGCCAAGCTTCAAGGCTGTTTGAGCGACACGGCGGTGACCAAGCGACTGGTGGCCTGCGTGGTGTGGATCAAGTCGTTACTGAAGCGTGTGTTCGGATTGGATAAACAGATCAACAATGGCTCCTTGAATTTCATTGTGATTGACGGTTCGACCGTGCAAGAACCCGGTGCGAAAGAAACAACGTATCGCTTGCATGTGGCCATCGACCTGTTGAGCTTGACACTCCGCGAGGTCAACGTCACGACCGATAAAGTCGGCGAGAGCTTGGATCACTATCAGTTAGCCGCAGGTGATGTCGCGGTGGTTGATCGAGGCTACAACCAACCGAAGTCTTTAGTCCCGGTCATTGATCGCGGCGGCCACGTTGTGCTGCGCTACAATCCACACAGCATGACCCTTTACGAAAGGCGCAACGAACCGAAAAATGTCAAAATCGATTGGGAACAGCGCATACGCGATTTGAATGGTCAGCCGGGTGCGATACCGGTTTATCTGTGTCATCAAGACAAACGTATTGAAGGCGTGGTGCATGCCATGCCGTTACCGCCGGAACAGGCGGCGCAAGCACGCCGCAAAGCGAAACAACGCGCGCGTGATAAAGGTCGCACGGCGAGCCAAAAGACCTTGATGCTGAGCGGCTGGGTGTTGATTTTTACTTCGCTCCCCGAGTCGCTGCTCGACACGAAATCAATCGCTGAGCTCTACCGGGTTCGTTGGCAAGTGGAGCTGGTCATAAAGCGGCTAAAGAGCTTGCTCGATATCGACCGGCTACGCGCCCGAAAAGACAGCAAGCTGGCGGATTTGTATTTGCACGGCAAGTTACTGTTTGCTGCAGTGACTCAAAAAATAGCGCAACGCCGATTCGGCCGAGCGGCCACCACAATGGACGGCGATCGTTCAATTACCCATTGGCGCTTATGGCGCACGATCGCCAATGAGATCAAGGCAGGACTTACGGCTTGTTTTCCAAAAAATGAGCGCTTTATTGACGACTGCATAAAAAGCCTCTGTGAACGTCCGCGCAAGAGAAAGCTTCAGGGTTTGCCGGATCGAGTTTTGGAGCTCATTACTGAATGTCGGGATTTAGGTGTTAGCCTTTTTAATCAATTACTTAGATGCTTAAGTTGGCGCTTATGGTGCATTCCCCTCCCAATCCGCACGCGAGAAAGCAACTTCGCTTCGCTTGTTGCGGGGTGCACCTTTCGGCCTGAAGGCCGAGGTCTAAAACCAGTAAGGAATATTGATTAATAACCATTGAAATAACTTACTTAAATTTTCAGAATGCCCAAAGAAGATAAAGGCAAAAATTGTGCGTCGAAGTTTATTAAAAAACCAAGTTTAATTAATATTCAAAATATTTTAATACTATCACTTACCTGTTAAGTTGCAATAATAATATAACTTACTGGTGTTACGCAGCTCTTAGTTTCTGAAACTCAGCAAAAGCCCGCTGAGTTGCAAATAAACATCGGAAGCGCGATATGATTAGTTTTGCCCTGAAGCTCTGGAGTTTATACTATGCCCAAAATAGCGCTATATAATTGATCTACACAGCCTGTGGGCAACGGAAAGCATCTACCTAACCCATCAAATTAACCCCAAAACCGATAAATGTGCTATATTCAGCAGTAATTTTTATATTCTTCAATTATAGTTTAACTAAGTCCTTTGAAATAAGTTTATTGGCATAAACTATCATCCATAATAACTGGGTTTCGGCAATCCATGCCGGAACGACGAAGTCAAAGACAAGTAAACTTTTTTTCAGGTCACTTATGTTTTTACGCGTCATTTAGCTAAAGGCGAAAAAAACATAAACCTATAATCCTAATTTAGGTTGTCCATAAATTTTTGAACAATCTATTTCTAGGATATTTAATTAACCGCATGATGAAGTCGGGTCTAGTCTATCCGCTTCTCTATTGGGAGAATACAATGAAATCGTACACACAAATGACCCTATCAGGGTTCGACAAAAAAGCACTGTTAAGCGCTCTGCTGGCGGCCGGGATGGTGATGGGTAGTACCGGTGTTTCTGCTTTGACAGCAACAGGCGACATGACTGTCTCTGCAACGTTGACTAGCGCCTGCTCCGTTTCAGCTTCGACATTGGACTTCGGCAGCATCGCTGCGCTGAATGTCACTGCAGACGTTACCGGAGATACGGGAAGCACGCTGGAAATCGCCTGCACTACCGGAACAACAACTCCGGTAATTTATTCAACCTCTACCCGAACTATGACCGATGGGGGCTTAGGAAGCTTAGCTTTTTTTCTTAGCCAAACGTCTGGGGCTGCTGCTGATGACCTGCCCAATACCTCTACTGGCGAAGCTATAGGTGGTACCTGGACGGCAAACGGCGCCGCGCAAGCAGTGACGATTTACGGCAGAATTCCGACTTCCAGCTTTGCTGGACAGCCCGTTGGCTCCTACACTGCAACCATCACCATCAGCGTCGATTATTTATAATGTCAAGCCGATTCACCTTCGCGCGCTGGCTTTTACTCGCCGGCGCGATGCTTGCCGGCAGCGTACAGGCCATTACCATCTCGCCGGTACTAATCGAGTTATCCCCTGCCCAGCGGGTCGTATCGGTGACAATCAGCAACCCGTCGGATCAGGCGATGAGCTTCCAGACCGAAACCTTGGCCTGGAGCCAGCCCGATGGCGCCAATCATTACGAACCCACCGAAGATCTGTTGGTCGCACCGCCGATCGCCGAGATCCCGCCGCAATCCAGCCAAATATTCCGCATTACGCTACGAAAGCCATTGTCCGACACAGTTGAGCAAACCTACCGACTGGTATTGGAAGACGTGAGCGAAGCGTTGACACCTGAACCGGGCGTAGTCGCCATCCGTTTTAAACACAATCTGCCGGTGTATGTCATTCCTGCGAGCGAGACGAAAGCCGCGCCGCATTGGAGCCTGTGTGCAGCGACCGCGGGCAAGGGTTGCGTGCGGTTGGACAATGACGGCAGCCGTCGGCTCCGTATTTCAGAATTGATGGTGGCAGGACAAGGTTGGCAGCAGAAAATTCCTGGCGGGGCGGTGCTGGCAGGCGCCTGGAAGCAATGGATCTTCGATCTGCCGCCCGGCCGAGGTCAGCCGACCAGCGTAACGGCAAAGACCGAACAAGGGGAGATATCAGCCAACTTGTCGGTGCCTAAGCCATGAATTGTAATCTTGAACACTAATTTGAAATAAGTCGCGAATGGATGCCCATTATAACGACACCTTATCCGGTGCCAACTACAACCTGCCAGACAAACAGCGGCGTACTACGCTTCAAGCGTACACTGTGTTTGCTGCTGACAGTGTCTCACTTTGTCTGCGCTTTCCCCGTGCGGTCGGCATCGTCGGATAAGGTTCCTCCAGGCGACAAGCACAATCAGGCCAATAGCCTTACAAGCAGCAAAATTGATCGCACAAAGCCCGGACAGGATCAACAGACCCTGTTACTGGAAGTCACGATCAACACCCGGAAGCTAGCGGATATCATTCGGGTCGAAATACTGGCAGACGGCCGCCTGGTGCTGCCGGTCGATGCATGGCATGAGGCGCGCCTGCGCCCGGCCGGAGAAAAATTGGCGTTGCCTGACAGCAAGCAAGGCTATACGCTAGATGCGGTGCCGGGACTACAGTACAAACTCGACACCGGCAAGCTTGCATTGGATATTAACGCCCCCGCAGAGGCCTTTGAAGCCAGCGGATTCGACGACGGGCGCGGCGGTGAGGCCCCGCCTAACAAGGCGCCACCGGGCTTTTACTTCAACTACAACCTCACCGGCATCCGATCGGCCGATAGCAGTCTTAGCTATGGCGCCATTCTGGAAGGCGTGGTCTTCAACAGCATGGGCTCGTTGGTAGCTAAAGGGGTGATGCGCGGCGACGATAATCAGCACGAATTAATTCGCACCGATACTTACTGGCAGACAGACCTGCCCAGCTCAATGGAAACCTTGGTGCTGGGCGACACCATCGGTAGCGGCGGCGCCTGGAGCCGACCGGTGCGCTTCGGCGGAATCCGCTGGGCGCGCAATTTTGCATTGCGGCCCGGCTATTTCAGTTTTCCGTTACCGTCGATCTCAGGCTCGGCGGCGCTACCTTCAACCATCGATGTGCTGATCAATAATCAGCGCCAGCAAAGCCAATCGGTTAATACCGGCCCGTTCGCTCTAAACAATATACCGGTGGCGACCGGCGCCGGCGAAGTCAATCTGGTGCTGCGCGACCTGCTCGGCGTCGAAACGCTGGTGACCCAGAGCTATTACACGTCGCCGCGCCTGCTGGCGGCGGGGCTGTCCGATTTTTCCTTCGAAGCCGGTTTACTGCGTGAAAACTACGGTAGTCAAAGCTTCGACTACAGCTCGGTTTTTGCTGCCGGAACCTGGCGTCAGGGTTTGAATGACGCTCTCACCGGCGAGGCGCGACTGGAACTGCAGCAGCACCGTCAGGCAGCCGGCATCGAAATAGCCGGCCTGCTCGGCCACTTTGCCGTAGCGCGCGCGGCGGCCGCCTATTCCGGAGCCGGTGATGAGCAGGGCGGTCATTATATACTGGGACTGGAGCGCCGTTCTATTGTCAGCGCCGGCTCACTGCAGTGGGAATATTTTGACCGCGGATATACTCAGTTTGGAGCGTCCTCCAACGAAACCCGCCCACGCGACCGTTTTACGGCGGGCTACGGCATGTCGCTGTTTCTGGGAGCATCTGTCGGCGTCAGCTACCTTAGCCAGTCGAGCTGGAACGGCGACCGTTTTGAACTGGCAAGCGCCAATCTGGGAGTTTCGCTGCCCTGGAACATGTACCTCAACGCTTACGCCAGCAAGCAGCTCGATGAAGATAAAGGCTGGAGCGGCGGTCTAAACCTGAGCCTCCCTCTAGGTTCGCAGCGCACGGTTTCGGCCAGCAGCAACCGCGATTCCGACGGCCGCATCATTAACGCGTTGCAAGCCAGCCAGTCGGTGTCTCAAGGCCCCGGGTTGGGCTGGCGCCTGCGCGTCAGCGACGATTCAAGCCAGCAATTGCAAGCGGGAGGCACGCTCAACACCAACTACGGGCAGTTAAATGTCGACGCCAATCAGGGCAAAGAAGGCACTTCGCTGCGCCTGGGCGCGAACGGCTCGGTCGGCTGGCTGCGGGGCTTACCATTCGCCACCCGAAATATCGGCCAGGGCAGTTTTGCCGTGGTCAAGGTGGGAGAAATTGAAGACGTGCCTGTGTACCGCAGCAATCAGATATCCGCCTCGACCAACAGCAGCGGCATGGCGCTGGTGCCCAACCTGCTGCCGTACCAACAAAACAAAATTACCATCGACCCCGGCGAACTGCCTTTCGATACCGAAATCAAGGGCGTCAAGGAAATGGCTCTGCCTTATGCGCGCAGCGGCATACTCGTGGAATTTCCGGTGCGTCGCTCGCACAATGCCCTGGTCGTACTGCACCAGCCCAATGGCAAGCCGGTTCCGGGCGGCGCGCGCGTTACCGTGACTCCCAACGGCATGACATTTATCGTCGCCAAACGCGGTCAAGTGTATCTGACCGATCTGGAATCCGACAACCGCATTGCCGTACAATGGCCGGACGGCCATTGTGACCTGGCCATTACACTGCCCGCCGACGGCCAACCCGAGCCGCGCATCGGTCCCCTTACTTGTGGAAATCCAAGATGAATAAATTAATATTTTTAGCCGCCTCGCTGCTGATGAATATGCTCTGGCTGCCAAAAGCGTCCGCCGTCTGCTCGGTCAACAACCCGAGTTTGGCATTCGGCAGTTTCAGCCCGCTGACCGGTAATACCGTCGACAGCACCGGCACCATCACCGTTACCTGCATCTTGCAACTGTCGTCTTACACTATTGCGCTCTCGCCCGGCGGCAGCGGAACCTATAACCCACGCAGCATGACCAGCGGCGGCAACACGCTGGAATACAACCTTTACACCGATGCCGGATACAGTCAGATTTGGGGCGACGGCACCGGCGGCAGTGTCTCAGTAGACGGCGGCTCGGCTCTTCTCGGCTCCAGAAACCATACGGTCTATGGCAGAATACCGCTATCGACTCAGCGGGGCGCCAGCGTGGGCAGCTACAGCGACAGCATTACCGTGACAATAACTTATGGGCTTTTGTAACTACCCCCCCATTTGTAGGGTGGATAAGCGGAGCGCATCCACCGGTTCGGCATCTTTGGTGGATGCGCCCTTCAGGCTTACCCCCCCTGTGCCAGACTAGTTGTCGCCTCTAAAATTCAGTACATCCGAAGGCAAGACGGTGCTTTGCGTAGGAGCGCCGCCCTCGGCGCGAAAAGAGCCATTCGGCCCGAGGGCGGGTCAAATAACCCGCCCCGCCCGGCATGCACTTTTTAAGCGATCACCATCGGTCGGAGAAATGACTCGAATTGTCGACTCCATTTTTTAGTTTTTTGCCAAAAATACAAATTGCTGGAATTGCTGACCGACAATCGGCGCAACTTGACTCCACGCCGAGATTCTGTTTAGCTGAACCGATCCGTTGTTATAGGATTTACGGGAATGAGCGAACCTTAAACATGAGCTATTCCATTTGCAGCAGGTTTCAGATCCTACTCCTAGTCCTGGTCGCCGGCGCCTGCGACACCGAAGAACAAACCGGCGCGTCGGTTTTGAACTGGTATGTCTTCGACGAACGCTCCGGCGCCTTTCAGGACGCTGCGCAAAACTGCGGCGAACAATCGGGCGGCCGTTATCGGATTCGCCTGACGCCGCTGCCTTCCGATGCCGACCAGCAACGGGAACAACTGGTCAGACGCCTGGCCGCAGAGGACCGGGACATCGACATCATCGGCATGGATGTGATCTGGACCGCCGAATTCGCCCAGGCAGGCTGGATTCTACCCTGGCCCGAAAATCAATCCGCCAGCGCGACAGCCGGCATGTTGCCGGCCGCCGTCGCCAGTGCGAGTTATCGTCAACGGCTCTGGGCCCTGCCGTACACCAGCAACGCCCAACTGCTGTGGTACCGAAAAGACTTGATCGAGGCGCCGCCGACAAGCTGGAACCAGCTGATAGAGATGGCCGAAGCCTTGAACATAGCGGGCGCCTTCCAAGTCCAGGGCCAGCGTTATGAAGGCCTGACGGTATTCTTCATATCTTTACTGGCATCGGCCGGCGGCGCCGTTTTGACCCCCGATGCGACCGAGGTTTCCCTGCAGACAGAACCCACCCGCAAGGTGCTGAAGCTGCTGCAGCGCCTGGCGACCTCACCGGCCGCCGATCCGGGGCTGGCCGTGTCGCGCGAGGACCAGGGCCGACTGGCCTTCGAAACCGGAAAACCCGCATTCATGGTCAATTATTCCTATGTCTGGCCCAGCGCCTTACAGAATGCGCCGCAGGTCGCCGAACACATGGCTTGGGCGCGCTGGCCGTCGGTGACGCCGGGGCGACCGAGCCGGGTAACGATCGGCGGCATCAATCTTGCCGTCGGCGCCTATAGCCGACATCCCGCATCGGCTTTCGAGGCGATAACCTGTCTGACCTCGGCAAGCAATCAAATGATTGCCGCCCAAAAAGGTGGCCTGCCGCCGACACGGCAAACGCTCTATCAGCACCCTGACGTGCGAAAACGTTTTCCGATGGCCGACACCTTGCTGGCGACGCTGCAAGACGCGGTACAGCGGCCGCAAACACCGGTATATAACGACCTGTCGCTGGCCATCAGTCACACCCTGCATCCGCTATCGCATATCGACCCGGAGACCGATACGCTCAAACTGCGCGCAGCCGTTCGGCGGGCCTTAAACTCCGAGGGCTTGTTTTGACAAGCCGGGCCAGCGCCGAACGCCGTCTGGCCTGGCTGCTGTGCGCACCGGCGCTGGCCGCAATGCTGCTGGTCACCGCCTATCCGATAGGCTATGCCTTGTGGCTGTCGTTGCACCGCTACGACCTGCGTTTTCCGCAACAAAGCCAATTCGTCGGTCTGGCCAATTATATCAGTGTGCTCGGCTCCGAGGTCTGGTGGCAAGCCTTGATCAACACCCTCATCATAACGGTCGCCTCGGTGACGGTAGAACTGGTGTTGGGATTTGCGCTGGCGCTGTTGATGTTCAAGGCCACGCTGGGCCGCCGCACGGTCCGCACCGTGATACTGATTCCTTACGCGATGATTACCGTGGTGTCGGCGCTGGCATGGAAATTCGCCTTCGACCCGACTACCGGCTTCGTCAACGCCTTACTGGACCTGGATCAGGCTTGGCTGAGCGAACGTTGGTCGGCCTTTTTCGTCATCGTCTTCAGCGAAATATGGAAGACGACGCCGTTCATGGCGCTGCTGCTGCTGGCCGGACTGACCTTGATCCCCCAGGACTTGAACCGGGCGGCGCGCGTCGACGGCGCCTCGGCCTGGCAACGCTTGATCAAGATCACGCTGCCGCTGATGAAGCCGACGATACTGGTCGCGTTGCTGTTCCGAACGCTGGACGCCTTTCGCATCTTCGACACCGTCTACGTACAAACCCGCGGCGCCGCCAATACCGAAACGGTGTCCGTGGTCGGCTACAATGTGTTGATCGCCCGCCTGAACCTGGGTTTGGGATCGGCGGTTTCGGTGCTGATATTCATCAGCGTGCTGATCATCTCGCTATTGTTCATCAAGGGATTCGGCGCACCGCTGAGCCAGGCTAGGAGGAAATGATCATGCAAAAACGGCTGGAGACGGTATTTTGGAGCGGTTTCGGCATCATCGTGATGATTTATGCGCTGGTCCCGGTGGCCTGGATCATCTCGCTGTCGCTGAAGCGGTCGGGCGACCTGAACGATCAACGCTTCATTCCGAGCGCGATCAGCTTCGACAACTACCGGGCCATATTTGAAGACGCCCAGTTTCCGGCGGCGCTGTGGAATTCTTTCGGCATCGCCTTGATCGCCACGACGCTGTCGATACTGCTGGCGATGTTCGCCGCCTATGCCATCGTCAGGCTGGAATTTTCCGGCAAGCAATGGGTGCTGGCCGGCGTGCTGGCGATTTCGATGTTTCCGCCGGTTTCGATCATCGGCCCGTTGTTCAATCTGTGGCGCATCATCGGCTTGTTCGACACCTGGGCCGGTCTGGTCATTCCCTATATGACCTTCACCCTGCCGTTGGCGATCTGGACCTTGTCGGCTTTTTTCCGCGAGCTGCCCTGGGACCTGGACAAGTCCGCCCGCATCGACGGCGCAACGCCTTTTCAAGCCTTCTTTCACATCATCGCCCCGCTGGCGGCGCCCGGCGTCTTCACCGCCGCAATCCTGGTATTCATCTTCGCCTGGAACGACTTCCTGTTCGCGACCTCGTTGACCTCGACCAACGCCGCCCGCACGGTACCGGCCGCGATCGCCTTCTTCACCGGCAGTTCGCAGTTCGAGCAGCCGACCGGATCGATCGCCGCGGCTTCGGTGGTCGTGACGCTGCCGGTCATCGTCATCGTGCTGCTGTTTCAAAAACGTATCGTCGCCGGCCTGACCGCCGGCGCGGTCAAAGGCTAGGGAGACGATATGGCGGAAATCGTACTGGAAGGGATCGGCAAACAGTTTCCCGATGGCACGCAAGTCTTGCATGACATCGGCTTCACGATACACGACGGCGAATTTTTCATCCTGGTCGGCCCGTCGGGCTGCGGCAAGTCGACGTTGCTGAACATGATCGCCGGCCTCGAGGACGTCAGCGCCGGCGAAATTCGGGTCGACGGCCATATCATCAACGACTTGGATCCCAAGGACCGCAACATCGCGATGGTGTTTCAGAGTTATGCGATCTATCCGCATATGAGCGTGCGCGACAACATCGCCTTTCCGCTGAAACTGGCCGGACTGCCCAAGACTGAAATTCGACGCAAGGTCGAGGAAGCAGCCGAACTGCTGGAATTGAGCGAACTGTTGGAACGCAAACCGGCCGCCTTGTCCGGCGGTCAGCGTCAACGCGTCGCGATGGGACGGGCGCTGGTGCGCGAGCCGTCCGTGTTCTTGCTGGACGAGCCGCTGTCCAACCTCGACGCCCGGCTGCGAGTGCAAATGCGCAGCGAAATCGGCCGGCTGCAAAAACGCCTTGGAACGACGATGATTTATGTCACCCATGACCAGACCGAAGCGATGACGCTGGGCGATCGCGTCGCCGTGCTGAACGAAGGCGAAGTGCAACAAATCGGCACGCCCCAGCAACTATACCGGAAACCTGCCAGCCTATTCGTCGCCGGCTTCATCGGCTCGCCGGGGATGAATTTCTTGCCGGCCAAAATCAAGGAAGGCAAACTGCAGTTGCCGTTCGCCGCCGCCCGACTTCCCGAGCGCTACCACGAATTTTCAACCCGGCCATTGATCGCTGGTTTCCGTCCGGAGGACGTCCACTGTGCGGACAACGCGAAAGACGATCGACAAGCATTGGTCTTTCGGGCCGCCATCGATGTCGTCGAATGGCTCGGCGCCGAACTGTTCGCCTATTCCGATCTCGAGTTGCCCAATCAAAGCCGAATGGCGGACGACAAAAGCCGCGCCACGCTGGTGTTCCGACTCCCCCCATCGCTTGAGCTGCGAGCAGGCGAATCGCTGCAGCTCATGCTTGATGTTGGCGATATTCACCTATTCGACGGCGAAACAGGCTATAATCTAACCCTGTAAATGCGATGCTTACTGCAAGCGCAATGAATTGCCCTCCAAAAAAATTAGCCCATCTATACCGGTAATCTGCTGTTATCCGCTTGAAATAACCCTAAAATAATCCAGACTTATACGGAACTACCTAAACGCCCTTAAATAAAAGGAATGACTAAAGCGATTATTACCTCACAACATCATATCCGCTGGCGGCTGCTGATTCCGCTGCTGATGATCTTCACGCTAATGATAATCCTCTCCACCGTGATCCATTTCGTCGATCTGCGCTCGCAATTCAAAGAAAACATGACCCGCGAATTGACGATGATTGCGACCAATCATCGCATTTCGATGACCTTGCGCGGCGAAAAACTGAGCGCCCTCGCCGAAACATTAAGCCGGGAGCCACGCTTGGTTAAGGCGCTGGCCGCCGGCGACCGCGATGCCTTGATGACACTGGCCCTCCCCCAATTCGAACGATTCAAAAAAGCTTACAATATTAGTCATTTTTATTTCCATGATGCCCGGCGTCAAACCTTGTTACGGCTGCACAATCCGAGCGTCTATGGCGACCGCAACGATCGCGTCAGCGCCCAGCAGGCGGAACGAACCGGTCAAACCGCGGTCGGCGTCGGACTAGGCAAAACCGGCACCTATACCCAGCGCGCGGTGGCGCCGGTCAAGATGGATGGACGCTTGATCGGTTATCTGGAACTGGGCGAGGAAACGTTGGACAGCCTGCTCGATTTGGCCCACGATTTCAATGTTGAGGGTTATGTGCTGCTCTATAAAGACTTTCTCGACCGTCAAGACTGGGAACAATTCATGCTGAGCTTAAACAGGACACCGGATTGGGAACGCTATCCAGACCGGGTTTTGGCGGCGCAAACACAAGCGCAAGTCCCCGAATTTTTAGATTCGCTGTTGAAAAAATGGGGTCAATCCACTGCGCCTCACAGTCAAATCATCAACGCTGGGGCGCGAACGCTCAATGTCGGCGCCATCCCTTTGTTCGACGCCGGAGATCGCCAAATCGGGCAAATGCTCATATTGCGCGATGTCAGCGCGCTCAATCAGCATATCGATGACAACTTTTTCGGGTTCGTCATCAGCGTACTCGCCGGCGGCCTGCTATTAAGCCTCGTTTTATATTATCACCTAAGAAAAACCGAATATCAGTTGCGACAGGCGCATAAACAAATCCTCGAAGGCGTTAATGAGCGTGAGGCCGATCAACGCCGCCATATCGAGGAATTAACGGAACGCATCAATGATTTGGAGCGCTTCGAACGCCTGACGGTCCACCGCGAACTGCGCATCCAGACACTCAAGCAGGAAAATCGCAGATTGAAGACATTGGTCAATGCCGACCTAACAGAACGAGAGGATGATCATGGATAAAACCGACTCCCTCCTATCCAAGTCGGAATTGACCGCTCGCCTGCAAGCCGAGCTGGAAGCGGCGCAGGAACGCGAACGCGCCTCGCAAAAAACCCGGAGAGCCTTGCTGGCGATGCTGGAAGACTTGGAAGAGACCCAGGTTGAGGTCGAACAAGCCAGACATGAATTACAGAGCGCGATGGATGCGGTTCAGGATCCGATCTTCATGCATGATCGTGATTACCGTATCATGCGCGCCAATCGCGCCTATGCGGAACGCACCGGCCTGGATGTGCAGCAGATCATAGGCAAACCTTACTGGCAATTGTTTCCCAAACTCGATGCCCCGCCTTTGTGCTGTATCGAGACCATCGAACAAAAACAGATGCACGAGGAAGAGTTGAACCTGCTTAACGGTGAAACCTTCCTGACTCGTTATTATCCGATCCTCGATCATCACAATCACTATCTCTATTCACTGCATATGATGCAGAATGTCAGTGAACGTCGCCGCGCCGAACAGGAACAGCGCACCTTAAGCGAGGCCTTTCGACAGGCCTCCGAGGCGATGCTGGTGCTTGATGACGAAGGAAAAGTGCGCCACATCAACCCGGCCTTCCAGCGTTTATTCGGCTATGACGAAATAGAAATCAGCAGCCAATCGATCTCCTTGCTGACAGCCCCCGAACGGGAGGCGACGATACAACCGCCCGCCGTGCTTGAGCAGTTGCGCAAACACGGGCTTTGGCAGGGTGAAGTACTCAGGCGCGCGAAAGATGGCGCCGTGATTCCGGTACTGCTCAACGCCAGCGCGATCCGTAACCATCGAGACGAAATCACCGGTTTCATCAATCTCTATCTCGATTTGCGCCAGATCAAACAGGCCGAATCGTCGTTACGCGAGAGCGAGGAACAGTTTCGCGCAATGAGCTCTGCGGCCCAGGACGCCATGCTGATGCTCGATGACGACAGCCTGATCGTTTTCTGGAATGAGGCGGCGACGCGTATCTTCGGCTATCAGGGCGACGAGGTGATCGGACAAAATGTGCATCTGTTGCTGGCTCCCGAACACTACCATGCGGCTTATCGTGCCGGCTGGCCGGATTTCGCCAAGAACGGCCGCGGCGCAGCGATCGGTCAGGTGCTGGAACTGGAAGCCTTGCACAAAAGCGGTCACACCATCAACATCGAATTGTCGGTCGCGCCGGTGCAAATCAAACAGCGTTGGCATGCGGTCGGCATCCTCCGTGATATTAGCGAGCGAAAGCTGGCCGAAAGAAAACTGCGGAACGTGCTGCGCGCCCATCGTACGCTGAGCGCCTGCAATACGCTGCTGGTGCACAGCAGCGGGGAGCAGAAACTGATGAGCGATATGTGTCGAGCCATCGTCGAACTAGTACAATAAACTTGAAATATATTGGATAATACAACGATTTGAAACCAATAAAATAATCCCTTGGCACGTCCACTCCTCCCACTGACATTGAGCTCTGAACAGCAGAGCATTTTGGAAACCATTGTTCGAAGTCGCGAAGCGCCACACAGTCTGGTGCAACGTGCTCAAATCGTGTTATTGGCCCACGTCGGCAACACCAATAAATCGATCGCTCAAAACCTGGGGCTCTGTGAAGAAACGGTCGGGTTTTGGCGAAAGCGTTGGTTAGGCGACAGTATTGAGTTGGAAAAATATGCCGACCAATCAAAAAAGTTGCGCGAGGCGATCAGTCACGTGTTGGCCGACAAACCACGCGCTGGCTGCCCCGGCGTCTTTACTGCGGAGCAGATTTGCCAGTTATTGGCGCTCGCTTGTGAAACGCCTCCCGAGCATCTCAGTCATTGGACGCAACCGGCACTCGTCCGAACCGCTATTGATAGGGGGATTGTAGACACCATTTCGCTCAGCAGTATCGGGCGTTTTTTAAAATCAGGGGGATTTGAAACCGCATCGCACTAAATATTGGCTCAACCACAAAGCCGAAGATGAAGCGACCTTTCGACAAGAAGTGAGAGACGTTTGCAAGCTCTACCATCAAGCTCAAGAGCTACACGAATCCGGTGTACATGTGATCAGTGTGGACGAGAAAACCGGTATTCAGGCGCTGGAACGGATTCATCCGGATCACCCGATGTCCAAAGGAAAACTGGAATTACACGAATTTGAGTACAAACGGCATGGCACACAAACCCTGATAGCCAATTTTGAAGTAGCGACCGGAAAAATCCTGTGTCCAACGTTGGGCGACACCCGAACAGAAAACGATTTTGTGGCCCATATCCAGGCGACCGTCGCTACTGACCCCACGGCAAAATGGGTATTTATTGCCGACCAACTGAATACGCATAAATCCGCTTCATTGGTGAAATGTGTGGCAGAACTCTGCGGCATCGAAGCCCCGCTGGGCGAGAAAGGACAATCCGGCATTTTAGAGAACATGGCGTCGCGCGCGGACTTTTTACAATGCACCGAGCACCGTATCCGTTTTGTTTATACACCAAAACATTGTTCATGGCTGAACCAAGTCGAGATTTGGTTCGGCATTTTAAGCCGTCGCTTACTCAAACGCGGAAGTTTCCCTTCGATTAAGGCTCTGAATCAAAGAATTCAGGCGTTCATTGCATTTTTTAATGAAACATTGGCAAAACCGTTTCGATGGACCTATATTGGTAAGCCTCTACTTGTCTAAATTATCGAAGGTATTTCAGAAGGCGAGTACTAGGGGGTTACCGGTTGGCCTGGATCGGTCTGGTCGAACATGACCCGGCGAAAAGCATACGCCCGATCGCCAACGCCGGTTATGAAGACGGTTATCTGAATGCTCTGCATCTGACCTGGGCCGACTCCGAACGCGGCCAAGGTCCCGCCGGCCGCGCAGTGCGCTTTGGAACACCGCAGCTGGCAGCCAATATCGATACCGATCCGCAATTCATGCCATGGCGCGACCAGGCGCTGGCGCGCGGCTATGCCTCCTGCATCACCCTGCCGCTAAAAAACGAGGTTGGCGATGTGTTCGCCGTGATCAACATTTACGCCGCCGAGCCTCAGGCCTTCGACGAGGATGAAATCGAGCTGTTGCAGGAGTTGGCAAGCGACCTCGCTTTCGGGGTGCATACGCTGAGGACGCGACGCGAGCGCGACCACTACCAACAGGAGCACCTGAAAAGCGCCAATCAACTCAAGGAGGCTTTGATCGGTACGATACGGGCGATCGCGCTGACGGTGGAAAAACGCGACCCTTACACAGCTGGCCATCAGAGCCGGGTGGCCGACTTGGCCGCGGCCATAGCAGAGGAGCTGGGCTTGGATCAAGAACGTATCGAGGGACTGAGACTGGGGGCGACCATACATGATATCGGCAAGATCTATATCCCGGCGGAAATTCTCAATCGTCCGGGCCGACTGTCGGAACACGAATTCGGCATGATCAAGTCCCATGCCGAGGTCGGCTATGACATCATCAAGGATGTGCAATTTCCCTGGCCGGTCGCGGACATGGTCCTGCAGCACCACGAGCGTCTCGACGGTTCCGGCTACCCTAATGGTCTGAAAGGCGACGAGATCATCCTGGAGGCGCGCATCTTAGCGGCCGCCGACGCGGTGGAAGCGATCACCGCACACCGCCCCTATCGTCCCGGCCTCGGCATAAACACGGCGCTGGATGAAATCGAAAGCAAGCGAGGTCTGACTTATGATGCCGATGTCGTCGATGCCTGTTTGAGGCTTTTCAGGGAAAAAGGCTACACATTGGATGCCTGAAATTGCTGGCGCCATAAACAGGTCACTTGCGCCGAAAAATGAATTGGCAATACGTCGTCTTTTGCGTCATCATTGTCGACACCCATGCCATTTTATTGGGCTTAACAGGACTGCGCTATGAAAATCGCTATCATCGGAACCGGAAACGTCGGCTCGACGCTGGCCTACGCATTGGTGCTTAAGGGAGTGGGCAATCATCTGGTTCTCGCCAACCGCAACATCACTAAAGCGCAAGGCGATGCTCTGGATCTTCAGCATACCTTGGCGTTTTGCCAACGCCCCATGCAGATTGAAAGCAACGCCATTGACCAAGTGCATGATAGCGACATCGTTGTCGTCACCGCCTCCGTGCCGTTATCCAATGAAATGTCGACCCGTCTGGAACTGGGGCCGGCCAATGTCAATTTATTTCGTCAACTGATTCCGACGCTAAGCCAGCAAAATCCGCGGGCAATTTTCATCATCGTCACCAACCCGGTCGATATACTGACGTATTTGACGACGCAATTGAGTGGGTTTCCCGCCACCAGAGTTCTCGGCATCGGAACCCTCATCGATTCAGCGCGTTTTAGAGCTCTCCTGTCCGTTAAAGAACAAATTCATCCCGACGATTTACGCGCCTACATATTGGGTGAACATGGTCCCAACCAGTTTCCAGTGTTCAGCCATGCGTCGGCCGGCGGCGAACAAATCATCGACAATCCGACGCATCGTGAGATTTTTAACGAAGTCAGCGACGCCGGTTTTGACGTCTACAAATTAAAAGGCTATACCAATTACGCGATTGCCGCCGCCACCTGTGAAGTGATTCAGTCGATAGTCTATGACGACCATCGCACCATGCCCTTGAGCACCTATTTCGATGAATGGCAAGGCATTCAGGATAATTGTTTCAGCATTCCTGTCGTAGTCGGTCGTGTCGGTATTATTCGGCATTTACACCCCGACCTGAACCCGAGGGAGATCGCTGCGTTGAAAAAAACGGCGGCATTGGTTAAATCCAATCTACAAACCCTGCTTTAACCTCAGTTCGGGATACAAGAATCGTAACTACTCAACTTGATACCGAGAAAATATTTCTTTTACTATCCATTGCTTGCGGAACAAGTGTATGCGACAAGAATATCGCATCCAAGCCTATAGCTCTGACTGCAACGTCTGACCGTCAGGGACGATGGAAATGCAGATTTTGTAGGTAGAAAATTGCTCCTGCATTTTCTACATTTCCGCCTTCCTTGGCGGTCAGAGCAAAAATCTGCCTGTTGCAGACAACCCGATAAATCAATAATCGACTCCCTCTGATAAAAATACGCTGAATAATTACACTGAAATTTCAGTAAAAGTAGCCTGTCCCCTTTTTCCTGTCCCCTTTTTCCTCAAACTTCTAGGCAAACGCTTTGGCTTCCTAATAATAATTCTGTCACTTCATCGGCATCGACCGGTTTACTTAGCAGATAACCTTGAATTTCATCGCAACACTTGCTTTCGAGCAGATCATATTGGGCTTGCGTTTCCACCCCTTCCGCGGTCACCCTCAAGTTAAGACCATGCGCCATCGTGATGACCGTCTTGACGATATTCTTATCGTAATCGTCATTGACGATATCTTTTATGAAGGCGCGATCGATTTTTAAGGTATCGATGGGAAATTGCTTCAAATAACTCAATGACGAATAACCGGTCCCGAAATCATCTATCGCAATCCCTATGCCTTTGTCATGCAGTTTGTTCAACGTCGCCACCGCGGTATCGAGATTATGCATCAAAACGGTTTCGGTCACTTCCAATTCCAAATTTTGCGGCCTGATTTGGGTTTCCTGAATAATCGTCCAGACCAGGTCGGCGAAATGTTCCTGACCCAACTGCAACGCGGATAAATTAACCGCGACCTTGAGATCCAACCCCTTATCGGCCCAAAGTTTAGCTTGCCGACAGGCTGTTCGGATGACCCACTCGCCGATCTGATAAATCAGTCCTCTTTCTTCCGCTAATTCGATAAACTCAAGAGGCCCTAAGATGCCTAATTGCGGATGTTTCCAACGAATCAAAGCCTCGACCCCTCTAATCTCCTTGCTGGCCATATGCATTTTAGGCTGGTAGTACAACAACCATTCTTCGTTTTCTATCGCCCTTCTGATTTCCGCTTCTAGCGCTAAGCGCTTAACTGAGCTGTTCTGCATTTCAGGATCAAAAAAACGATAGGCGTTGGTTTCAGGCGTTTTTTTGGCGAAACATTTCGCGGTATTGGCATGTGCAAGCAATTCCTCCGCCGATCCGGCATCTTCTGGAAAAAGACTGATGCCTATCTTACAAGAGACCGACACTTGTTTATCGTCTATGCAAACGGGCGTTTTCATCGCATCGGCAATGCGTTTCACCACCGCTGGTACGATCATGCGATCGTCAAAGTCGGCCAGCAAGATGGCGAATTCATCGCCCTCGAAACGCGAAATGATCAAATCCTCGGCAACGGCATTAAACAAGGCGATGCTGTCATCTTTACGAAAGATACCGTCCATGCGCTTGGCTAGCGAGATAAACATTTGATCCGCAATTGCCCGGCCAAAACTGCTATTGACTTGCGAAAACAAATCGCAAGTGACGATGAGAATCGCGGTTAACCGTCCTTGTCGCTCACATCGCTCCACCGCTTGTTTGATGCGATCATAAAAAAATATTTGACTGGGTAAACCGGTCAGCTTGTCGTAATAGCGTTCATGTTGCAGCTGTTCGGCGGCTTCCTCCAATTGCTTCACTTGAGCTAGGAGACGATTGACGTCTTCGTGCTGTTGGGAAGGGTCGGAAATCGAAATACGTTGATGGGATTGCTTGTCCTTAGTTGTTTTAGGCTGGCCATGAGGCACGTTTTCATCGTTTGCGGTCCAATTGACGACTCGGTCACGACCGGCTTCCTTGGCGACATAAAGAGCCTGATCGGCCTGCTCATTCAATTCGGCGAGATCCTGAGCCTGATTCTGCATCGAAGAAACGCCCAGACTGACGCTAACGGTCGGCCCGGCTATAAATCGCTCGGCCGATTGCTGCTTAACTTTTAGCCTGATTCTTTCTGCGACTGAAACCGCTTCATCACAATCAATCCCCGGTAATACGATACAAAATTCCTCCCCTCCATAACGCCCGATGATATCCTGTTCACGGGTGCTGGACTGCAAGACATCGGCCAATAGTTTGATCACCTCATCACCAACGGCATGACCAAAATTGTCATTGACCCGTTTAAAATGGTCTATATCGGCCATGATACAGCACAATTTTTCCCGTTGAGTCCGCGCCATTTTAAACATGGCCGCGAATTGCTGATAAAAAGAACGTCTGTTTAAACAACCGGTCAAAGGGTCGCGGGTCGCCAAAAAATGTAATTCTTTATTTTGTTGCTGAATTTCTTTTCTCGAACTTTCAAGATCCGAAACGGTGGCTTGCAGTTGTCTTTTTTGCAATTCCAATTCCGTCACATCATCGAAAGTTAATAACATGCCCTGCTGTTTGCCTTGATGATCGTGTATCGGCGCGCTATTAATCACCATCGTCCGCGTTTCCCCCGCTTCAACTTCCAAGGTTAACTTATCGCCGATACTGCTTTCACCTGAGTTCATGGCGATCAACCAAGGGTATAGGATATCTCCACCGTCTTCATCCGGCGCTTGCCATGCCAAATCGGAGAGTTTAAATCCGAGTAAGCTGGCGGCATTGTGCTTGACGATTTCCGAAAAGGCCGTATTCGCCAATACAATTTGCTCTTTATCATCCAAAATGACGACCCCTTCGGCCAAAGTATCGAAAGCCGCATTGACCCTTTCAGGAATCACCGCGGACGGATCAATCTGACGCAGTGTCCGTAAAACAAAAAACAGAAACGAAAAAAAACCGAAAATAATGACGAATAAAATCAGCTTGTAAATATCATTATCAAAGATAGCCCAGCCATCGGCGCCGGCAAGCGGCTTAAAGCTGAGCTCTATCGTGCCTATCTGGCTCTTGCCCCGATAAATAGGCACCAAGACATGACTGGACGTCGATTTGGACCCGCTGTAATCGCCCCAATACTGAGCATGAGGACCCGCTGCAAATAACAAACGGCCGGATTGTAGGCGAAAACCGGCCGACAAGATATCCTGTTCGCGAACGACGATTTTGGACATTAAAGTCCTGATTGTTTCGATATCCTGATCATAAGCCATCGTCGAAAAAAGTATCGCCATCGATTCACTGATTTGCTTGCGACTCTTCAACTCATATTTCGGCTGATCCGGAGCAATGCCTAAGATATCGGCAAAAAGAATGATGCTGGCAGTCATCAATACTAATGCGATACTGATGGCTATAGACGGCCACAGCGATGTGAATGATCCCTTAACCACGTTCATTGTCTGACGCTGAACATCGATTCAACCTCGTCCTGAGAGGCGGGGTCCTCGTTGTTCTCCTCCTTATCTGTCGAATCGCGAAAAACGACGGCTAACGGATCGAATCGCTTAAACAAAGACAGCGACGATAACAGGCTGGACAGTAGCGCGCCGCCCCTTAAGAGCCAGCTGACAAAGCCGGCGGTCAAGCTGACCGAGGCGCCAAAAACAAATTCAATTTCAAAATCGTCTCCATCGAGTTGCTCGCTTGCCTCCATCTGTGCCCTCATCAGTTCAATATTACGCCATAATGCCTCTGAACCTATGTCGATATCAGATTCGCTTGCAGCCGTTTCCCGCAGATCAAGCTCTATCAACTGCCGGGTTTGTTCACGCAGCCAGCGGTCGTAAACCGATTCGGATTTGATAAATTGACCATCGTCGCCGAAGCGCCGCTCAAGCAGGAAGCCGGACTGTTCGGCATTGGCGGAACCGATCCCGCCATTTTGATCGGTTGAACTCGATAAAGCTTTGCCTAAAAAACCTTGCTTAATGGCCGCATCTTTTGGGTTAACAATCCCCCCTACCCCCTGTTGATTCAAGTTCGAATGATCGATGACATGCGCTTCAATGCCGGCTGTTTCGGTTGCCGTAAAGGAGCTCGCCTTGTCAACGCGCAAGAGGCTGTCATCGCTGTCGGCAACGGCGATATTCTGCTGCATCATCAGGCCGCTGAAGAAGATGTCATCGGTAATGAGCATGGCCTCGGCGGAACTGGTCGCTAGGGTTTCACTGAAGCCATCAATCACGTTAACGGTCACCGTATAGGAGCTTCCGCCGCCACCGTCATTGACGGTGTAGCTAAAACTGTCCGTTCCGAGAAAACCAGACATAGGAGTGTAACTGAAGCCGCCATTGGCATTAACGACTACGCTACCGTTACTGGCATCGGCCGCCAGTGCATAATAGACGCTGTCGGATTCGGCGTCGCTGGCGCTCGGCAGGCTGCCGCTATAGACGCTGGTGTCAGAAGCGGAAATCGTCATATCTGACGCCAGCGGCGCATCGTTGACAGGATTGATCGTGATATCCACCATGACGGGATTTGAAGCCACCGAGCCATCGTAAGCTTGGTAGCTAAAACTATCGATGCCATTGAAATCGGCATGCGGGCTGTAAATGAACGAGCCGTCGGCATTCAAAACCAGACTGCCGTTGGCGGGCGCTATGACTTGTAGCGCATTCAAGACATCGCCATCGATATCGCTGTCATTATCGAGCACATTGCCGCTAATAACCTCGTCTTCATCACCGACATAGGCATCGGAAACCGCAATAGGCGCGTCGTTGACGTTGCCCACCGGTCCGACCGCGGCGCTGGTGACGCTTTCGGCGCTGCCCTGATCGTCGGTATAAGCGGCCTGCACGCTGATCTGTGAACCGACGTCGGCGTCGCCCAGCGTATAGCTGTTCGCCGTCGCGCCACTAATGGCAACGCCGTCGCGTAGCCATTGGTAGCCGATCGGGCCGCTGAGGCCGTCGGCGTCGCTGAGGGTGTTCGCCGCGGTCAGGGTTTGGTTTTCTTCCGCGACACCGCCGATGGTCACGGCTCCGGTCGGGGCGTCGTTGACCGCGCTAACGTCTATCGTCATCGTGTAGCTAGCAATGCTGTTCGCGATGCCATCATTGACGGTGAAACCGAAGCTGGCGTAAGCGCTGCCGTTCGCATCAGCGGCCGGCATGTAGGTGAGATTGGCTGCATCGATATCGGCCAAACCGATCACCTGATTCAGTGCGACATCGACACCGCTGAGTTGCAAGCTACCGGCCGTCTCAAGACTGGTGATCTGAACGCTGGCGAGGCTATCGCCGTCGATATCGCTGAAATTAAAATCGGCTGCGTTAAAGACATAAGTCGTATCTTCGTCGGTTGTGACGGTGCTGTCGGCCGCTTGCGGCGCGTTGTTGATCGTCACCGAGTAATCTTCCACCTCTCCCAAAAGATCAATGCCATCGGAAGCCGGCGAACCGCCATTATTCAGGCTGACCCGCAATCGAGTGGCGCCTGATAATGCCGTGTCCGGCGCCGTGATATCGATGCTGTGGGGACCACTAGTGTTGACGCCAGCAGCGACGCTATAAGCTTCACCGGCATCTGTGAAATCACCGTCCTGATTCCAATCGATCCAGGCGTTGACAAACTCATTTGCTAACAAAGTATTAGGCTGGATGGTCACCGACAGCGTATAAGTCTTCCCAACTTCAACATTGGCGAATTGATCGGTATAGTCGCCATAGGCGCCTATGGATAACAATCCTTCAGGTCCGCTGGCGTTATCGATGCCGGCAAAGCTGACATTGGTGATCCATTCCAGCGGACTCAGCAAGCCATAGGAAGAAGGATAAGTCGCCAGCAGTGCTTGCCAATCTTGTTGGCCGCTGGCGCTGACGGCGATATCGGTGTCTATCTGGCCGGTGCTGAACTCCAGCTCCCAGTCACCCCCCAGGCTGGCATGACCGGTCAAGTCTTCGGAGGCGGCGACATCGGTGTCGGTTAACTGACTAAGGTCATTGAGCAAGCTCTTGCCGGCTTCGGTTTGCGCCAGATTACAGCCATAGATCAGAAAATCACCGTCTGTGCTGAAGGCCTCGCCCCAAGCGGCGATTTCCGCCAAATTCTGGTTCAGAGCCTGTAAATCCAATCGTGAATTACCGATATCGACCGTGCCATCATCCCCATGAGAAATCAAATGCACCGCATCAAGCTCGGAATATGAAGCCAAAGCTTCAGAGATTTGCTCAATGCCGTTACGTTGATTATCCAACAAGATGACTTCAAGATTCCGCTCCACGCCATCCTGACCGACAATATCGTTCAGCAATTGCTGATAATTTTCAACATCGGCATCGATGAAAACCAGTTCCCTAGGTAACGCCGTCACCGACTCGACAACGTCTGCAGTGTTACCATCGCTATCGATGATCACATTATCCACTTCCTGCAGAATGACCGGCTCGATGATGGCCGCATCGGTCAATAATCCGTCAGCCCCCCCGCCGGAAAATAGTTGCCTTGCTTCCAATTCCTCTAGGATTGGTTCGGAATAAGCGTTACCCTGCAACCTCTGTGTCATAGGCTAGCCCCCCCTTAATGACAGCCAGCATTAATTATTGTTATGTTGCTGGTCGATACATTATTCGTTTTATTGGCGCGCCTATTCAACAGCGATATTTCTTTTTGTGATTAATACCGCAAAAATGCCCTCTTTAATTCAGATAACGCTATTTTTTCTTAATCAAATTAATTTTTAGGGGTCAATAATGCCTGGATATCTTCGGGCAATTCATCCTCGGCGGAACCCGTTAATGACGCGGGAAGTGAGGCAGGCAGTTTGACGGCGAACCTCGCGATACATTTACTACCGCCGATCAATTTGTCATCCGGGTTGGGTAATGACAGGCGTATGCTAAAACTGCCGCTGGCCGCATCGATCATTCGATCTATCACGCTAACCGTTGCCTGATAGTTACTGTTGACCGGAATATCCGGATATACTTCGACCGCCATATTCTGTTGGATTTTACCGAACAACTCGGCGGGCGCCACGACTTCGACCATGAGCGGGTCTATTTTAGCTAATTGTAGTATGGGTTGGTTTTCGACCGACTCTCCCGGCATCAGGTAACGTTCAACGACAATACCGTTTATCGGACTCTTGATGGTTTTCTGCTCGAGCTGGGCTTTCGCCAGCGCCAGTTTCAGTTCATTTTTTCTTTTGTCTAGTTGCGACTGCAACCACTGCGATTTCGCCAATGCGACTTCGGTGGCCGCTTCATCGTATTCCTGCGTCGAAGACACTTTGCCTCTGAATAGATCGGCGATACGCTCCATTTTTCGTTGAGCATATTGAAAATGCAGTTTTTTGGCATGGATCAAGTTACCCATCCGCGCTTCCTGCGCGGCAACCTCGACATTGGCCGCTTCCACCGAGGCTTCCAGTTTGGCCAGTTCCTGACCTTTCGTTACCCGATCGCTTTTGTTAACCAGAACGGATTCCAACACGCCGTCGACAGGGCTGCTGATGTCTATGTACATTTCCGGCTTTACCAGGCAGTCCAGCTCGGTATAGTCCTGCGCCCACAAAGGTATGGAAAATAAAACCAACGACGCGTATGTCGACAACATTATTGTTTTAATCATTTTGTAATTATTCAGCGTAGCTTTACTAAGAGGGAGTAGGTTATTGATTTATCGGGCTGTCTGCAACAGGACGTTGCAGTCAGAGCTTACATGGATGTATTCACGCGTCCCGAGAAATCAATGACCTACTGCCTAAAACCCGAAAGATACTGAATAGTTACATCATTTTTTTCATAAACATTGACTGTTCTATCGTAAAATCCATCGATCCAGCGCCGCTATTCCATCGGTCCGCTAAAAGCCATAATTTTGGCTTGTTGTTTGTCACGTTTCATCAGCTGACAGCGGAGACGATAATGCTGATATTCGGTCCATTTTTGTGGCCATGACAGCAGAATAGCGGCCAAGAAATGCGCTAACGGTTTGTTTTCCGGACAAAGACAGGCTGCCAATTTCAGTATAACCTGAGGATAGAAGCTTATCAGCTTATCATCCTCTAACGAAAGATAGCCGACGACACTACCGGGGTCACCTTGCCTGGCGCAACGTCCATGCAATTGCCGATCTATCCGCCGGGCGTCGTTTCGCCCCGTGCTGATCACCTGAAGACCGCCCAATTCCGCCACTCCGTCGCCCAAGGCAATATCGGTGCCCCGGCCTGCCATGTTGGTGGCCACGGTGATGCAGCCCCTTTGCCCCGCCTTGGCGATCAATTCCGCTTCTCGTTTATCCTGATGGGCGTTTAACACCTGGTGTTGCAACCCATGATCCGCTAGCAAGGCGCTGATGTTTTCGGACTGCGCCACCGTCCGCGCGCCAATCAAGACTGGGCGACCTTGCCGCTGTAGGCTCTCGACTCTTTGTACAAACGCTCGCCATCGTTGTTCGCTGTTTTTATATAGCCGTTCCGCTTGCGTTTCTCTGCGCGAGGGACGATGCGTCGGCACCGTGATGACGCGCAGGCCATAAACATGATTCAATTCACCGGCGACTTCCTTAACCGTCCCCGATGTGCCCGCTAAACGCAGATAACGGCTAAAAAACCGTTGATAACTCATTTTGGCTAAAGGCTCCCGCTCGGCACTCATTTCACATCCTTCCTTGGCTTCGATCAATTGCTGCAAGCCCTGCTCCCAGTTGCGACCAGGCATGACCCTGCCCGTTAAGGCATCGATGATTTCCACCTTGCCATTGCGCAGCAAATAATGTTCATCGCGAAGAAACAGGTATTTTGCTTTTAACGCCAATGTCACCCTATGTTCCCGCTGCCTGCGCGGCCGCCAGCATGGCGCCATGGATTCGGCCAGTATGGTCAATTTATCCTGTCCGAGCGACGTCAGAGTCACCTGCTGGCGCTGTGCGTCGAGATGGAAATCGCTGCCTTTATGTAGTGATGCCGCCAACGACAAGGCATCGAAACAAGTCCGGGCTTGTTGTTCGTGTTGTCGACTTCTGGAAATAATCAATGGGGTCTTGGCTTCATCGATTAACAAACTGTCCGCTTCATCGACGATGGCAAAACACAGTCCACGTAACAGAAACGGCGCCGGCTGCCCTTGCCGCAGAGACTCGACGTGCTTGAATTGCAACTGCATCTTGCCTTGCTGATTCCCCATCGCCATGCGGTCCCGTAAATAATCAAAGGCGATCTGTTGGCCGGCGGCATAAACAATGCCGCGACGATAAGCCCGTCTTCGGCTTTCGTTATTCATCGCCTCGGTCACGACGGCCGAATCGATCCCCAACCAGCGAAAAAGCGGCCGCAGCTGTTGTTCATCCCTGGTCGCCAAATAATCATTGGCGGTCATGACATGCACCGGAACGCCGGCCAGCGCTGCGGTACAGGCAGGCAATGCCGTGGTCAACGTCTTACCTTCTCCGGTTTCCATTTCCGCCACCATGCCATTGATCATGACCCAGCCGCCCAGCAACTGCACATCAAAATGTCTCTTTCCCAACACACGGTCGGCCGCTTCCCGTATCGCTGCGAAGGCCTGCTGAATCAGCTCGTCGCTCAGACCATAGACATGCAATCGTTGCTGCAACTGGCGTACTTGGGCCTGCAGTTCGGCATCGGAAAGTCCACCAAACGCATGCTGATATTGATTTACCTTGCCGACAATATAGCGCAGTGTGTATCGATGCCGCCGTAAACGATGTTTAATCGCGGCGCCGCTCCGCCGCGCCCAAGCCTCCAGCCAAGGCGAGTTAGATTCCGCCTGCTGAGGATAAGCGCCGAGCATTAATCCCGGTCTTAACGGGCTGTCAACCATTGAAATGTCTCAGAAATACTTGCCGCAGGCTTCTATACCATTGTCGCGCCAAAGGTTCGGCGCCATGATCGAAGCGCACGTAAACCCGCTGCCCTATGATTTCGCTGCCGACGCCGACCGGACTATACGCCAGGTCGAGTTGGAAGATTTTTTCCCGCGTTCGTAATGCTTGTTCAGATCGGGAATCTATAACAATGTTGCCGCCGTTAATAGTCGCCAACGCCGGACTGGGCAAAGCATTGGTCGCCTCCGGCCCACGTCGGATGATTTTTGCCGGCAACGCTCGAGCCGGTTGATTGACCAAGCGTATCTGTATTCCGGCCAAATTTTCCTGTATTCGCCCCAGAACCGCCTGGGTGACAACGACACGTACCGTCGGCAAAGAGTCGTCAAGCACATAACCGATGACATCCCCTTGATGCACATAGCGGCCTGGCAAGTCTTCTGCGTCAGGAATCAGCAATTTGCCGGTTTTTTTGCTGACGATAGCCATTGCCTTTTGTTTTTGTCGCGCTCGTTGCAATTGTTCCACCACGACTTTCATCTCGTCCCTGATCGTGTCCGCTTTGACACGATGGCTTTCCCATTCCGCCCTAAATTGAGTGTCCAGCTCTATCAATCTCGCCTTCAGCACGTCTACTTCGGTGCGCATCAAAGGATTGATGATGGTCACGATGGCGGTACCTGCCTCAACGATCGCCGGCAAATTCGGCGGCAACTCATCGACAAAACCATCGCACTCAACCCTGAGCTGAGCATCATCCGGCATCCACACGACACCTTCCGAACGACTGTAGGACGGCATCGGCACATAAAAGATCAGCGCCATGATCAGCGAGACTATCCCCGCTACCTTACCGATTACCCGCACGCGCTTGCGCTGCAACGCCGGGCTGGTGAAAACGAACCATAGGCCTCTGCCAACAGGTCTCAAGATTTGCCACGAAACCAGCCAAAGCGCCAACACTAGGCCGGCAAGATAAAATTTGTCGAGGACGTAAACGATGATCAGCCAGCAAATAATGAGACGATAACTAAAGGAAGCGAGACCGTAACCGAACAACCAGCCCGCTTCTCCCGGCGTCGTGGCCGGGGAATTCAGCTCTTGCAGGCCCAACAAATGCTTTTTATACAGATAGCCGAAATACAGGCCTGAGCGGCGAAACAAATTGGGAATCGACACGGCATCCGCCAGCATGTAATAGCCGTCATATTTCAATAACGGATTGGCATTGAAAAAAAAGGATGACGCTCCGCCTATCAGCATCATATTGAAGGCGATATCTTTTAACAGTCCGCTCTCACTGACTAACCACAACAGTACACCCAACGCTGCGACGAATAATTCAACGATTATTCCGGCCGCACTGACCGCTATCCGTCGGCGCTTATCGTGCAGTACATTGACGCTGGAGACATCGACATAAGGTATCGGCATGAACATCAGAAAAGAAATGCCCATTTCATGCACCTCGCCACCATAGTAACGGGCGCTGAAGGCATGCGCCAATTCGTGCAGAAACTTGATCATCGGGTACAGCAAGACGATGATGAGCAGATTATCGGGATTCAGCGTGCGATCGAGCGCATAGCCGCTGATTGTTTGCCAATGAACGGCGACGCCCACTCCGGCAACAGCGATCAATAACAGCCATATCCCCCCTATATAGCGATGAAATAATCCGCTTATTTTCGGCAAGTTTCGACGCAGAAAATCGTCGGGATCCCATAATGGAATCTTGATCGCCAGCGGATTGCCCAGGCGCTGCCTAAGTTGATAGTTCTTGAACCGTTGACGACGCTGCAACAGTTCTTCGCTATCTAGCGGCAAGCCAGACTGCAATAAATCGGCGGCATGCAATTTTCCCAGCAGCTGGATGATCTGCTCTTGGGTCGGCGCCGCATCGCCCAAGCGGTCATCGACGCTATTCCAGATCTGCTCCATCGAGGTATTGCCGTCTAATAATCCGATCACCTGATAGGCGCTGGCATTAAAGCGGTGAGAGCGCCCGCTGGCTTTGTCGTGCAGAATATACCAGGTCATGCCGCGATAATCATGCCGCCGCATGTCCACATGCTGGCGTAATCGAGGCTTTAACCGACTCACTCGATACCAGAGAGGACTGAATAGCATTTCACTCATGTTATCACTACCACCAGGACCATAACCGCAATTTGAGCCAATCGGCCCATTGATGCGTCCAGATCCAAAACAGCTTTTTCCGGCCGATGTCGATCTTGCCGACACCTTCCATGCCGGGACGTAAGAGCTTTGGCGCGCCAGGGAGCGAGGCTTCTACCCTAAAGATATTAGCGCCTTCATCAACCCGCGCCACTTCGATAATTCTTTCTATCGTCAACGGAAAACTTCTGTCGGCTAGGCTGGATAAACCCAGTGTCCCGGTTTGGGCATGACGAATATAGGAGATATCTTGTTCACTGACTTTTAACATCACTCGATAACCGCTCAAAGGCGCAATCTTGAATAACGCCTGGCCACGGGTCACCGGGGCGCCGAGAGATTGGCTCAAATCACCTTCTATGATAATGCCATCGAACGGCGCTCGAATCCGAGTTCTTTGCAACTGCTCCTGTTTCAATTTAATTTGCGCTTCAATTTGCGCGAGCTGAGCGTTATAGACACGAACCTTCACCAGCTCCCTGTTTGCCATCGCCTCCCGATATTTTCTCTGCAATTGCCGACGCTGCCCCGCTAATTTGAATTTTTCAAGCTTCAAATCGCGGTCTTCGATGACCGCCACGACCTCTCCTTTGGCAACCGCGTCCCCGGCCCTGACCGTTGCCGAGCGAATAAACCCCTCCATCGGCGCCGACAGAGTCCGCTGCACCTTTCCTTCTATAACTGCATCGGCATGGATATGAAAATCCCCTTCCAGCCACAGCGTAAGCCCCAGTATCAGGAAAAATCCCAACACCGATAATTTCAAACCGAGATAGCGCAGACCGAAACATTCGGCAAACATCTTTTTAGCAGATGCTGCGAATTTTTGTATTAATAAACGCTCTTCATCCCGCTTCAATTTTAAAAAAGGAGTAAGCAAAGACAGCGTTTGTTGACAAATATTGACGTCTTGCCGGTCAAACGGCTTATTTTCATCGCGCCCCATCATCAGGACCGCAAAAATCTTATCATCGTAAAGCAGCGGGATCGTGCATAGAGCGCCGCCAGAGAATTTAGCGGCCAAGTCGGCGTGAGCCATCGTGACCATTAACTCTTCTTCCGCTAATGGCGGATAGACGATCACCCTATCCTGGGCTATCGCTTCATCCATGGCGGCCGCCAGCGTTTGCAGCAGACCGGTTTTATCATCGAACCTGGCGCTATTGGATAAGGCGACCACCCTAGCACGGTCATTTTCGACCTCGGCGATAACCACCCTTTCGCAGGCAAATTCATCACTGAACGAGGAAAGCAAGGCGGTGTACGCCTCATTAAGCGAGTCCTTCTGCTGCAGGGCATTGACCGCCATTTTGACGACAGTTTGATAGTGGCGGTCTGCAACTGCATTGGGCATCGCCAGCCAGTTAGCGCCGGTCTTTAGCGCTTGTATCGTTAATTGCCGCTTGTGGTCGTCGTGGTGCCCGGTCTTAACGGCGATCACGCCTAACAACTGCTGATCGGCATAGATGGGCAGGGCAATATAATCGAATGCTTGTTTTCCATCACTCGCATTGATGATGTTGGCGTTGACGACCCGATCCTGTTTTTTTAGCGCCAATTTGGCAATAGCCAGTAACGTCAACGGCTCCCGACTGTCTTGTGGCCATTGGGCAACCGGCTTCAAGCCGCTGGCTTGCCGCTCAGCAAGTAGAAATAAAGCGCAGTGGAGTCCTTCAATAGATGAGCATTGGATGTTCAGCCAATCTTGTGCAAAATTCATCGACGCCCCCGTCTCAAAATAACTCTACACACTATCGCTAAGTTCGGAGATGACGGGGTTACGGTCAATTGCTCGAGCCTTGCCGAATTTTCATGATGTTTATTCATTCCTGGACTTTGCTGTTGTTATTGTTGTTGTTTTCCCGTAACTATTCAGCTTGATACTGAGAAAATATTTCTTTTACTATCAATTGCTTGTGGAAGAAGTGTATGCGACAGGGATGTCGCATCCAAGCCTATAGGGACATATTTACGGCGTCTTCTGGAGCAAGTAACTGATAGTAAAAGTATTTTTATACTGAATAGTTACGTTTCCCTTAAGTCCTATTTTTCGAAAAGAGTATTATCTTGCAAAGGGTTAAGACCGCATCAGGTCGCTCTGGAGGAAGTGTGCGCGGCATTTACACCCTCCCTGGCGGTCAGATTCCGCGCTCAAACCTACGCCCCACAAGGATGTGTAAGTGCAGCGGTAAGCAGGAGCTGTTAGCTGCCACCCAGCACCTAAATTCCATAGGCCAATGGCTGCGATAAATCATCTTCGTTTATTTAGGTGCTGGGTGAACGGCGTCCTGTCAAGCGAGTTACCGAACCACCACAAATCCTACTGTTTCGGGAAGTTATTTTGTGCATATTCCTTAGTATAAACCAACAGCGACGACAATCTAAAGGCGGAGCCTGGTGTCTAATACATAGTCAATATTATTCTATCGGCAATTGTGAAAGTAGGTGCAGATTTAGCCGCGCAATGCGAATAAATTCGCACCTGCCGAGCACCCGTCATACATAAAATGACTGAGTACTAGGCTGGATCTGAATACTTATTTCAAAGACCCAGGTCGCCTTTGTGAAATACCCGGGTGAGCGTGATTGGGTTCTGAACACACATCCCAGCGATTTTTTGCGATTGTTAGGTAAAACGATTGACCGCCATCAGATTAACAGCAAAGATAAGCGGCCTTGCAACCCTAAAGATTCGCCAAGTCTGGCAAAAAAAAGCCGTATTCACGGCTAATCGTGAATACGGCTTATGTATGGCGTCCCCAGGGGGGTTCGAACCCCCGTTACCGCCGTGAAAGGGCGGTGTCCTAGGCCTCTAGACGATGGGGACTAAGACTATGAAGAGTCAAATAACTGCCGACCCAAAACTTCATGCCTGCTCGGCATGATTAACAACCCGCTTTTACATGTATGCCAAAAAATGGCGTCCCCAGGGGGGTTCGAACCCCCGTTACCGCCGTGAAAGGGCGGTGTCCTAGGCCTCTAGACGATGGGGACTAAGACTTGTAAATCAAAGCTGGTGGAGCCAGGCGGGATCGAACCGCCGACCTCAACACTGCCAGTGTTGCGCTCTCCCAATTGAGCTATGGCCCCTCAGTTGAGTTCCGCTATTATACAGAGAATTTTCGTTTTGTCTAATTATTTTTTTTTGTTTCGTATAAACTCAATGGCTTTTTCTATTCTCGCCAGAGTTTTCTCTCGCCCCAACAACGCCAATGTCACATCGATGCCTGGCGAAACGCCGGCGCCGGTTACTGCAACGCGCAATGGCTGCGCAACCTTACCGAGTCCGAGCTCCAATTGCTCCGCAGTGTCCAACACAATCTGATGCAGTTTCTCCCCCTGCCATTCCGGCTCCGCGGAAAATTTATCCAATAACTGCTGCAGAACATCATCGCTGCCTTGCTTGAAATTCTTCTTGGCCGCTTTTTCATCGTAATCGGCGAACTCTTGATAAAAATAGCGGCTGGCGGCCGCCATTTCCACCAAAGTCTTGCTGCGCTCACGCAGGGCTGTCACCACTTCGAGCAAATCCGGCCCCTGGGTCGGGTCTATGCCTAATTCCCCCATGTGCCAGCTTAAATGATGCGCCACATGCGCTGGATCGCTATTCATGATGTATTGATGATTCAGCCACAACAGTTTTTCGCTGTTGAACGTCGAAGCCGAAACATTGACATCGTTCAAATCGAACAGCTCGATCATCTCGTCAACCGAGAATATCTCCTGATCGCCAGACGACCACCCCAACCTGACCAGATAATTTAACAGGGCTTCCGGCAAATAACCATCATTGCGATATTGCATGACGCTGACGGCGCCATGGCGTTTCGACAGCCGCGCGCCATCCGGCCCGAGTATCATCGGCACATGGGCGTATTTCGGCAACTCCGCACCCAAGGCCTTGAGAATATTGATTTGTCTGGGCGTGTTATTGATGTGATCGTCTCCTCTGATCACATAATTCACCTGCATATCCATATCATCGACCAACACGGTTAAGTTATAGGTCGGCGTGCCGTCGGAACGAGCAATGATCAGGTCGTCGAGCTCCTTATTACCGACGACAATCCGGCCTTTGACCAGATCCTCGATCACCACCTCGCCTTCGGTCGGGTTTTTAAAACGTATTACAGCCTCTGTATCGTCGCCTCGATGGCCCGCATCACGACATTTACCGTTGTAACGTGGTTTTTCCTTGTTAGCCATCTGTTGCACACGCAAGGCGTCTAGCTCTTCCTTGCTGCAGTAACAATAATAGGCGTCGCCCTGATCGAGCAATTGTTGGATGATTTCTTTGTAGCGCTCAAAGCGATGAGTCTGGTAGAAGGGTCCTTCATCATATTCCAGTCCCAGCCAAGTCATGCCTTCCAGTATCGCATTGACCGATTCCTGAGTAGAGCGCTCAAGGTCGGTGTCTTCAATTCTTAATACAAACTTTCCGCCATGCTTGCGCGCATACAACCATGAAAACAAAGCGGTTCTTGCGCCGCCAACATGCAAATAACCCGTAGGACTCGGGGCAAAACGTGTTTTGATAGTCATCAATCTGATTATTTCCTCATTAAAAATCTTTTCGCATATTCTCTTGGAATGGAGCGCGCCGCATTCAGACGCATAGCCTGATAGCTGAACTTCACGCTGCCCTTCGCGGTTTCATTCCTACCTAGAATGGCCAGCGAAGTGCCATGACCTTGAGACGCCGCTTTTTCATACCATTTTGTCGCGGCGTTTCTATCGCCCGGAACGCCTAGCCCTCTATCATATAAGGCGCCCATCACCACCTGGGCTTCGACGATTCCTTGATCGGCCGCTTTTTGCATCCATTCCGCCGCCAGTTCGTTATTTTGCTCAAACCCCTGCCATCCCAGTAAATACATCGACGCCAATTTAGCTTGCGCCTGGGCATCGCCTTGCTCGGCTAACTGCGTTATTTCTTCCTGGCTTTGCGCCGCGACAGTCAGGGAGAAAAACAGCAAAATAGGCAACAGCAATCTCTTTACAATTTCGTACATTATTCACCTCTTTCTTCAATTTAGGTTAATAAAACGGCCATTATTATTTCATGCTATCGAATAAAGGTGAAAGAACTATAAAAAAATAATTAACTGCGTTAGAATCATTCCATCGGTTAGTCAACAAGACCGGCATTATAAACTCATCAGGGGGAATAATAATGAATAAAACCACCATCCTTACAGCAACACTGGCTAGCGCAGTTTTATCGGGCTGCGCCACTCAAGCCGTCAACGACACCCAATTTTTTCAGGCCAAGGACCTGAACGACAAGGTGAATTCGGGCCTGTTAGTGCAAAAGACCGACACGTTCTTCGTCATCAACGATTCATCTTCCTCGATGAGCGATATCTATCAGGGCAAAGGCTTCGCCAATCAAGCCGATGCGACAAAGTTTTCGGTATCGAAAGCGCTATTGGATAGGATGAACCAAACACTACCCGACGTCACCCTGGCCTCCGGTCTACGCAGTTTCGGTTTTGGCCCCTGCACATCCTGGAGTTTCACCGAACTGAACCAGCCGGTGCAAAGCTATTCTTCCGCCTCATTTGACAGCGCAATCAATTCTTTGGAATGCTCCAGCGGCGGCACCCCCGTGGCCAGCGCCTTTCGGGCCGCAAAAACCGACCTGGCTAACGTTTCCGACCGTATCGCCCTAATCCTGTTCAGTGACGGCCACAACTACGACTCTTCCCCGGTGCCCGCATTGCAGGACTTAAAGGCGCGACACGGCGATAAACTCTGTGTTTACACGATCTGGGTAGGGAATGACAAGGATCGACAAGGCCTAAATGTTCTACATCAATTGGCCAATATCGGCCAATGCGGTTTTGCAACCAGCGCCGATGCGATTGCTTCGAGCAACGGTATGGCCAGCTTCGTTGAAAATGTCTTCTTCAAAGGCGGCACTCCGATCCCGACCGTGCAAGACAGCGACGGCGATGGCGTCATCGATTCCAAGGATAAATGCCCCAACACGCCTAAAGGCGCGATCGTCAACAAAGACGGCTGCTGGGCATTCACTGGCGTATTATTCGACCATGACAGCTCCAAAATAAAATCGAAATACGACCCATTGTTTAGCAATGCGCTCAAAGTCCTGAAACTGAATCCCGGATTGACCGTTGAAATCCAGGGTCATACCGACAGCATCGGTTCCGAGGCTTACAATCAGAAATTATCCGAACGTCGCGCCAAGGCGGTCAAACAGGAACTGGTCAATCAAGGGGTTGACGGTTCACGGCTGACCACGGTCGGCTTTGGAGAAAGCAGACCGGTTGCCAGCAATCACACCGCCGAAGGACGCGCACAAAACCGTCGCGTCGTTTACAGAAGAACGGACCGATAAGCTCCGTTAACCTTCACCGGCATTGACTAAAGGGAGGCTGCGGCCTCCCTTTTTTATGCTGAGCATCCCAGCAAGAAATGACGCTCACCCTCTTCGTCTATCGGGTAAGCTAGTGCAGCGTCCATTTTCCTCTGACGAGTTATCTCCTTAAACAAGTGAATGAATTCTTAGATATTTTGTAATTATTCAGCGTAGTTTTACTAAGAGGGAGTAGGTTATTGATTTATCGGGCTGTCTGCAACAGGCAGATTTTTTGCTCTGACCGCCAAGGAAGGCGGAAATGTAGAAAATGCAGGAGCAATTTTCTACCTGCAAAATCTGCATTTCCATCGTCCCTGACGGTCAGACGTTGCAGTCAGAGCTTACGCCGCACAGGGAAGTGCAAGTGCCGCGTGAGGCAGGATGCCGTTAGCTGCCATGGATGATTCTTTTATCCCGAACTGAGGGTTAATCTAGCAATTTAATACTGCCCGGGTGGCGTACAGGCATCGTATAACGCTTTCCTGAGTGATGAATCCAGCCCCTGACCTCGAGCCTTCTGCCCAAATAAACGCCAGACTCCGGAAACAAGTCATTATTTTGCCTTGCAATTTTGATGGCAAAATCAGCAGAGAAAAGCAGATAAATATTCTTCCGGGTCCGTTTGATTTCTTTTACCGTGCCGGCCACCCGCTGCCAGCCTCTCGTGTCCCGCGCTGCCTGGTAAGAGCGGCGTGCGTAATGAGGGTCTGCCCAGAGTCCAACACCGGCTTTTTCCGCCTGCGCTTCGGCCGCCAGCAACTGGCGACTATAGCGCAAATTCGGCGGGTGTATATTGACCGTCGCCAATCCCCGCCGCACCAATTCAAGATTAAGATGCTGTCCCTGTTCGGTAAATAAATGCGCGAGCCACCGCCGGTATTTGTCCCTTTTCTCCACATCCGTTTCCAGACGTATTTTTTTGTTAGCCAGTCTAGCGGATAACCAACGCTTAGCCTCATTCCCTCCTGGCTCGGCGCTTTTATATCTGCCATCCACTTCCGGGGTATTGATGCCTAACAGTCGAACCTTCTGTCCGTTCATTAACTGCACGGTATCGCCGTCAAAGACATGCTTCACCCGATAATAGCTGTAACCGGGCCGCAGATCAACGACTTCGGCGCCCTGCCGAGGCCGGTCCGAATAATGCCTTCGGCCTTGATCATCAACCCACAGATAGATATCGGCCGATACCGTAACAGACTGCATCAATAGGCCCAAGACACAGCACCATCGCTTCTTCATCGACATAACATTACTCAACAATAAATTATTGCTGCCATTACCAATTTGGCTATCAAAGAGGGCTTGAATTTGTTGGGCTTCATTTTATTCAGCCCAACCTACACAAATTTAAGACATCCCGTTATTTGTGTATAACGATGAGCGTTAAGTCAGTACAATAAAGACTTTATGTAAATATACAAGCGCTAGCTTCATTAACCATAGCTTCAGGGCTACCTCATTAAATGAATGAGTGGCAAAACATAAAATTAACAACAAATACGCCTAAAGTTAAACGTTTAGGGCGTGTTAAATAACCCGCCCCGCGTGCACGGCCAATTTTGCCCCGGTGGCGGTTTTTGGCGGCTTGCTTCGCGAAGCCGCCCTACGGTGCTCAAACCGGGAATAGCCGAGTACCCGTCATATATAATGTGACTGAGTACTAGATTAATGAAATATGTATGAGGATACCCTCTGTGGAAGACCACCCCGCACAATAACCGGATTGACAACATGATCAGCATCATTCAACGCGTCAGCGAAGCCAATGTCTCCGTAGACGGTATCACGATCGGCGCCATCGACCAAGGCATCATGGCTTTAGTCGCGGTCGAAAAGGAAGACAGCGAAAAACAAGCCGACCGTTTGTTGGAGAGAATTCTCAATTACCGCATCTTCGCCGATGCCGACGACAAGATGAACCTGAGTCTTCGAGATATCGAAGGCGGCTTACTGATCGTTCCGCAATTCACGCTGGCGGCCGACACGCAAAAAGGCAACCGCCCCAGCTTCGCCTCGGCCGCGACCCCGGAAAAAGGCCGACAACTGTTCGACTATTTTCGCCAACGAGCCGAAACAATTTATCCGGCTTCACGTTTCGGTCGCTTCGGCGCCGATATGAAGGTGTCCTTGATCAACGACGGGCCGGTCACGTTTACCTTACGCGTCGTATAGAGCACTTGGAGACAAGAATCAACCTCGACCTTTGCGCACCATCATGCCTTTGGTCGGATTGTAACCGATCACCGCGATCAGCATGAAGATCATGAATGCCGAGGCGGTATAGATCAGGGCATGCTCGTTATATTGTTCGTATAGCGCGAAGCGAATCAATTCGACCGCCTGGGAAAACGGATTGTACTTGGCCAGATCATGCAGCAACTCGCTGGATTCCTTGATTTTCCACAGCGGATACAGGGCCGTCGACATGAAAAACATCGGAAAAATAACGAAATTCATCACCCCGGCGAAATTTTCCAGCTGTTTAATGAACGACGAAAGCAACAAGCCCAGCGCCCCCAGCATCAAGCCGGACAACACCAGGGCCGGCAACACCCATAGATAACCGTGCAGCGGCGCCTGAATCTCATAAAACCAGGCGATAGCGAGAAACACATACACCTGGACGATAGACACGGCGGTGCCGGCGATCAATTTACTCATCAATAAAAACCAGCGCGGCAATGGCGACACCAGCAATATGCGCATGCTGCCCATTTCTCGATCATAGACCATCGACAGCGAACTCTGCATGCCGTTGAACAGCTGTATCATGCCGATCAGACCCGGCGTGATATAGACCTCGTACAAGATATAGGTTTCATAGGGCGGGGTGATCGCCAATCCCAACGCCGCACGAAAGCCGGCGGCGAACACGAACAGCCAGACCAGCGGTCTGACCAGCGCCGAAATGAAACGTTCGCGCTGCTTGAGGAAACGCAGTAATTCACGCCCGATAATCCCCCACATCGCGCGCCAGTAATGTAATACCCTCATGCCTGCCCCCTGGTCAACTTACTGAACACATCGTGGATGCTGGCGCCGGTTTTCTTCAATAACTGATCGACATTGCTCTTCGCCATAACCCGGCCTTTATGCAAGATGATCAACTGATCCTCGGGATAAATTTCATCGATTAGATGGGTCGCCCACAGCACGGCCAGGTCGGTCTCCTTGACAAGCTCATGCACATGCTCGACGATGCCTTGCCGGCTGGGCACATCCAGGCCGACGGTCGGCTCGTCCAGCAACAATAACTTGGGCTCATGCAGCAAGGCGCGGGCGATTTCGACTCGGCGTTTGTGGCCGCCGTTCAGCTGCCGCACTTTTTCACGTCGCCTATCATACATTTCAAAGCGCTCCAACTCCTCCTGGATGCGGCGATTGGCCTGTTTACGGCCGATACCGTGCAGCGCGGTGTGATAGCGCAGATTCTGCATCACCGTCAAATCCGGGTCCAACGTAGTCTGTTGGAACACGACGCCTAGCTGGGCCAGCGCCTTGCGGCTGTTTTTTCTGATATCGAAACCGCATAATTTGATGCTGCCTTGACGACTGTCATAGAGCCGGGTAATCAACGCAAACAACGTGCTCTTACCGGCCCCGTTCGGCCCCAGCAGCATCGTACATTCGCCGGCATTGACGGCGAAGCTGACCTCATCCAACGCCTTCTTGCTGCCATAGGCGAAACTGAGTTCGTTGACGTCCAATGCATTTTTTGCTGTCATGGTCTGGCTACCCCCTCCCAAGGATAACGGCCGACCACGACAAAACTATCGTCATCAACGACCTTGATCGTGTCTCCACTGCTGGTCGCGACATAAAGCTGTTCTTGATCGGCGCCTTGGACTTCGGAATCGGCTACGGCGATCGCATCATCCTTTTCCAGCGTCGCAAACACCGTTTCGGCCGAAACGGAAGCACAGATCAGAGCCGACAACAAGGCCAGCGTTTGCCATCGTTTCATGTTATTTTCCTCGTTGACATTTCGTTTCCGGCTGGTCGTAACCCAGCGTATCCAATTCGCTGCGGGGATGCAGAAAACCTTCCAGCGGCGCCACCGACACCAGTGAACGGGGAGCCGCCAATAATACCGGCTGTCTTAGCTGACCGTTCCAGGATCTAAACGACAAAGGCTTGCCTTTATAGCCCTGCAAGGCGAATTGATCGCTCATCAGATAGTCCTTGACCGGCTGCAGTTGATTGGATTTGGTCCGCACGGTCGCCTCGCCGATCGCCCTGACCGCCAAATAGGCGCCGTAATCCTGTTCCTCCATCCAGCGCCCGGTGTAGTCCTTGAAACGATTCTGCATTTGCACCGCGCCCCATTGTTCATGGGTACGGTGCCATGAAGTCGCGACCAAACCCTGGGTGCCGATCACCGGCCGCGGAATCCAGGTCCGGTAATCCAAATATTCGCCGAACAGGCCCTGCTCATCGGCGACGACCAATACATCATAGTCCTCGCCCTGGGTGAACACCGGCACATCCGACTGCGCCGTGCGCCGCGCATCATAGGTATGCTCCCAAGTCTTTTCCGCAACCAATTTCATACGATAACGTTTCGCCGCCCGCTTGATCGCGTCAGCATAGAGGCGATCTTCCGGGCTGGGCCCGATGACGAGAAACCATTCCCGCCAACGCTTCTTCATCATATATTGCGCCAGCGCGTCGGCCCGCATCGCTCGGCTGGGCAACAAATGAAACAAATTAGGGCGGCATTGTTCGTTACGCAAGGCATCGGCGCGGGTCGTGGCATCGAATAACAGCTTTTGTTGCGCCGCTGGCGAATCGACCAATTGCAGTAATAAATCCGCCTGCAGATTGAGCACGACAAAGGCATAATCATCGCCGACCTGTTCGGTGAAGGCTTTAACGACATCGGCCCCTAGCGGCAGCATGACTTTAGTCAATTGATAGTTCTGTCCGGTAAATTGACCGGTGGTATTATTGTCGGCAATGCCCAACTCGGCGCCAGCCATGCCCTTGCCTTGAATAAAGGGATCTAGATTAGACAAGGCCGGCGGGACTTTTTGTTCTTGGGTCAAATAGAAAATTTTAATCTGCTGTTTGCCGGCGGCCATGCCACCTGCAGGGTAAGCGAGCTGCAGCAGAAACAATAACAAAGCGAAACAATAACTCATCAATTTCATCGGCAACTTTCTACTCGTTCAATGGCGATAGGACATTTTAGCGTATAACGCGGCAAAATACTCATCCCGCGTCAAGCCATTAATCGCGCCAAATTGGCGATCAGTTGATCAAACTGGCGTTTGAAGCAACGCAGATTGTCTTCATCGATGGCTCGATTTTTGATTAACTGTTCGACCCTACCGCATGTTTCGGCCAGATCGCTGATATACAGATTCGCACAGACCCCCTTAAAGGCATGTATCCATTGTTCGGCCTCTTCCCAGCGCCCTGATTCTATATGGCCTGCAAGTTCTGCAAATGCATCCTTATAGGTCTTATGAAACAACAACAGCAACTCCCGATATTTGTCGACGTCATCGTGCAAATTTTGCAGGGCCTTAGCGACCTCGACACCGGGTAGAGTATAGCCGCATAATCCGGCTGGCTCGTTTTCCGAAGGCGCTTCAAGACGGCGAGGTCGTTCGCTGATGCCGCCTAGAACGGTTTTAAACCTGTCGATGTCGATCGGCTTTGTCAATACGTCGTCCATGCCCGCCTCAAAACAGCGCCGACATTCGCTCTCCGCAGCGAAGGCGGTCATGCCGATAATCGGGATATCCGTTAATTTAAGCCTGTGCCGGATTGTCTCGCTGGCCTGATAACCATCCATGACCGGCATCTGAATATCCATTAAAATCAAATCGACACGCTCTTGCTCTAAGCATTCTATCGCTTCTCGGCCATTGGCCGCCTCCAGAAAGCGCCCGACCTCATTGCCGAGTATTTCCTTAATCAGTATGCGATTGATATCGAAATCATCGACAACCAACACCGTGGAAAATTTAACCTTTTTCGCCAGAGCCGGCTCTGTCGATGATCGGTCGAGTTCACGAGCATGCTGCCCCGTCATCAATAACCGACGCAGCCGCTGACGATCGTAAACGGGCCTGGCGAGAAATCTCACCGCTTGTTTGCTGGCAAAAGCCTGGACGCGCTGTTCGGCCAACACACTGGCCATGACGATGATCGTAATCTCGGCCTGGCGACTATCGCGTCTGATCGTCTCGACCAATTTAAAGCCGTCGATATCGCTCAGCTCAAGACTGATCAATGCGATCCCGAAGTGATCCTGCTCAAGCAATTGCAACGCAGCCTGAGCGCTGGCGCAGGCCGTTACCTTGCAGCCCAACGATCGCAACAGCGCGCGTAAATGCTCGCAGGACTGCGGTCTTGGCTCGACCAGCAACACTGAAATCGAGCTGAGCGGAACAGCGGCCTGGATGTCGGTCTGAGGCGGACGATCTAACGATAATGAAAAACTAAAGGTGCTGCCTTTTCCCGGCGCACTGTCAACCGTCAATCGACTGTTCATCAACGATAACAGTTTTTTGCTGATACTGAGGCCAAGGCCGGTGCCGCCGTATTGGCGTGTCGTCGACACGTCGCCTTGGGTAAAGACCTCAAAGACTTTCGTCATCGTATCGCCGTCCATGCCGATGCCGGTATCCTGGACGCTGAAGGTGACGTCGACGAGACCGTCGCCACTCGCCGCAGGCGCGGCAATGACGAGCCTGATCTGCCCTGATGGGGTGAATTTGATGGCATTGGTCAATAAATTGATCAGGATTTGTTTCAGACGCAACGGATCGGCAACTACGCTACGAGGGACCGTTTCGGCGATATCGATAATAAATTCCAGGCCTTTTTCCTCGATTCTAGGCATCAGCATTTGACTGATTTCTTCGACCAATACAAACAGGTCGCAGTCCATAACATCCAGATTCATTTTTCCCGCATCGATTCTCGAGATATCCAACAGGTCGTTGATCAAGGAAAGCAGCAAATCGGCGGCCTCGAGCACTCGTTCCAACTGTTGTTTCTGATGCGCCGATGCGGAATTGGCGACGGCCAATTCGGTAAAACAAACGATGGCGTTCATCGGCGTACGGATTTCATGGCTCATATTGGCCAAGAACGCCGATTTCGCCTTCGAAGACGCCTCTGCGGCTTCTTTGGCCCACTCCAATTCACGGGTGCGTTCATGGACTAAATCCTGTAAATTCAGGCTATGCCGCTGCAAATCCCGTTGCGCCTGATCACGCGCCGAAATCGCATGACCGATCTGATTCAACAAGCTGTTGAAGGCAGAACCGAGCTGTTCGATTTCCACATAACTCTTATCGGCTATGCGTAACGAATAGTCTTCATCCCTCGCGACTTTGCTTACAAACAATGCCAACGACTCGATGGGCCTGGAAATTACCCGCTGCAACAGCCAGGATAATAACAGCGCGACCAACAAGGCAATAAACATGACGATGCCGACTAGTCCTGCAAAGTGAGTCAACATGCTCCAGTAACGAGAATAGCCGGCATATAACATGACATAGCCGATTTTATTGCCGCGCGAATAAACTGGCTTGGCGTAGAACGCGTATGCTTCGGTCTCATGATAAACAATCTGGTCAATTTCCAGCTTCTTTAGCGCAGCGATATCGTCTAAACTGGCAATGTTGGAACGTTGATAACGACCGATCTCTCGTTTTTCACCGTTCAACAACAATGCGCCGATAATTTGCGGATCATGTTTCAACGAATCTAATAACTGCGCCGCTTCACGCTTGTCTTCAAACAAAATGATGGCCTTGGCGTTATCGGCAAGCACATCGCATTGTAGCGCCAGGCTGGCGCGCATTTCATGCTTCAATGTCAACGCCTGAAAGGCGATAAACAGACCTCCTGCGACCACCAAGGCAATCAAGCTAGTCGAAAGGATAATGGTAAACAGTTTATTTTTGATGGAACGCTTGTTCATCGGTACTGCTCGGCTAAATTCAACAATTGCGCGCCGAGTTTGACGCCGGCGCGATCAGCCGCCCGCTGATTAATCGCAAAGCGCATTCTATTGTCTTTGTTAAACAACAAAATCATGCCGCCGCGCCGATAAAACTCCGCGCTTTCCCCGATTGTCAGCACCGGATAATTTGCGACGGCTTTAAGCATCGAACTCTCGGCGGTTGATTTTGCGGCGATGAACAGCAAATGACAAGTCGTCAAATCAGACTGTGTCTCGACGCTATCTATTCTTATCTGGTGTCGATTAATAGACTTATCGGTTAAAACATTCTTTATCGCTTCATGAATCCGCCTATCGCCGGCGATACAAAAACGGACGCTGTCCTTGCCGCTCGGCGTCAGCTTGTCAGCGGGCCAATCGACGAATAGCGATAAACGAAAAAGATAAGCAGCCTTGATGGTCAGCTCGCGAGTATCCACGGCGAGACTGCCACCTGCGACCAGCGGCCACATCAGAAACGGCAGCAACGTCAATCTCTTCACCTCCGCGATCGCCTTAATCCATACATAAGGGGAAAAAAAGGACATGAATCAAAACTGATAAGAGAGCTTGAACATGACTTCCCGAGTGCGGCCGGGTAAGGCAGGGTGTCCGCCATGATAAGGCTGGACATATTCTTGTTTCTCGTTGAATAGATCGTAAACGCCTAGACCGACGTTCAGTCCTTTAGTGAACAGGTTCTTATAGCGCCAATAAAAATTGTAAACCCAGGAAGAGCCATGTCTTACCAGGCTGTCGCCTTCATAGCCGTAACGATCGCTAATGAAAATCAGAGTCTGATTCAACGATAACGAGGGGGTCAAATCGATATGACCGTTCAACGACACCTTGTGCGTGGGAAAGCCGACATTCAGACCTTGATGGATTTGTCCATCGGAACCGAGAATCTTGTATTTGTCGGCGGTGTTTCGCGTCGATTCGTAAAAAGAATAATCCATCGCCAGGTAACCCAAACGTGGAACACGATACTCCAGCCCCCACTCGACGCCCTGAGTGTTTTGTCCGCTGGCATTGATATAAAAATCGTCAAGCTGATCGTCAACCTGGTAAAGAATGATATCGTCGCTTTGGATATGGAATAAATTGACGGTCAGATCCAGATTGTTGAAAGGCTGAAAGCCGAATTCCAGCTCGACCGTCCGAGTCCGCTCCGGACCGACCTGGTCGATTTGCTCATCCGGCGCCTTACCGATGTTGTATTCGGCGTTTTTCTGATAATTGCCCCCGGTCGGAATCCGGAAAGCGTGGCTGTATAAGGCCTTGACATGAAATCGACCGAAATCTTTGGTCAATGCCACCCGGGGCGCAAAATTGGTGCCGTACTCGTTATAGGCATCGAAACGCAGTCCGGCCAACACATTGATCCAAGGGAACGCGTAGCGGGCCTCGGTATAGGCCGTGTAGTTACTGAAAGTCGGCAGAGTTTCCCCTAGCCCCCCTTCCCGAATATCAAATTTATTCGACGAAAAACTGTTGCCGACGACCAGATAATTGCCTTGCTCGGAGGCGAAAGTGGCCTTGGCGTTGAATTTATAATAATCGACATAAACTTTCTCCCGTAACAGCGCGGCTCTGCCATCTAGGTATTTACGGGTGCGCTCCCAGGGATTCTGATGGGAGAAGGAGGCATTGGTTTCCAGTTTCACCGAAGGACTGAAATGATGCTGAAAACCGAGGTCGGCGGCATAGGTATTGAATTTGTTGACCAGATAACGGCCCGGCTTGCTCATCTCTTCGCCAAAACCGTCACGACTATTAACGTTGTACTGATCAACCAGCAGACGCAGATTCAATCCTTGATACTTGACGCCTAGGTTGACCATCGTCGCATCGAGCTCATTGTTGCCGGTCATATCGAAACTGCGGCCCACGGCGTCCTGATAGATCTGATCGCTGCGATGGGCCTCGCCGCGTTTGCCGGAAAAACTGACTTCCAGGTCACCCCATTGCTTGCCGGCCGTCCACTCCAGATTCTTGCGCGCCTCCCCTCGGGAAAAACGACCGTAATTTCCGCTCAGTTTGACGCCGTCCATTTGTTTCGCCGTTTTGCTGATGATATTGATGACTCCCATTTCGGCAAAGTTGCCGTGCACGATGGAGCCCGGACCGCGAACAATCTCGATACGATCGATTTGCTCAAGCGGAAAATGGTTGCCGAACTGGGTGGTGCCGAAACGATGCTCGTTTAAACTAATGCCGTCGACGAAAACCGCCACCTTCCCTTCATGGGCCTGGATGCCGCGAATGCCGAGTCCGACGACATTGGACACGTCGACACCGAAACTGAAACCGGGCACCAGTTGCAATACATCGATCAGGTCCCGCGCCCCCATGTTCTGTATCTGTTCGCCGGTAATCACCGTGACGATTCCGGCCGCCTGTTTGGCGCAAGTCGCTTTTTGGTTCGCCGATAACACGACAGGCACCTTGGCGAGATCGGATAAGTCCAATTTGACGATATTGGGCGCCGCCACTTGCTGACACGATAATGACTCAGCCGCTTGAGCAAAGGCGCAACCTAGCGACGATAAGGCGATAATTTTAAATAGGCTCTTCAATTTTCTCGGTGACACTGCTCGATGCGGGACAAAGCTAACCCGGCTATTTCATCAATGGAATGGAGCCTCAAAGAAATCCGCCGGCACCCCAGACAAAACCGCTCTAGTCTGTACGGTCAATACTTTACTCGCTCTTATGTCTGATTATCGGAATAGCGGGTCATTATATGCTGACAGCGGTTCGACTACAAAGCTGCCAATGTAGGCACACAGTAACTGCGGAACAGCGGCGCTCGATACGATCCTAAAATGCTCAAGATGAGATTTCAGACAAACGGCTCCGATCTATTGCATTTTTGCGTTTTAGGCACAATACTTAACATGCCGCCCATTCGATAATGACCATGATGTCCGAAGAGATAGACGACTTGGCGACGGACAACGACTTATTTGCCGTCGATATGTCCGCTTCCATAGAAAACAACAAGCGCACCGCCGTTCGTTATGTCCGGGATGATATTGCGGCCGCGTTAGCGAAAAAAAGCATGCTCAAGACTAGCGAGTTCAGCGTCCAATTGATCGACATCAGCAGCAAAGGAGCGTTGGTCGCCTGCCCCCAAAAGCTGGCGATCAACAAAAAAGTGACACTGCGCCTAAGCTTCAATGACGGCAAGGAATTTGTCATCGCGGCATCGGTCATCCATGCGAGGAATGCTCCAGAAAAACAATACGGCCTGAAATTTTCCCGTTACAATAACGAACTCGGCGAACATTTACTGTCCTCACAAAGTGATTTGATCTTTAAATAAAATGGCTATTATAAATCCCAGGTTGCCTGAAACAGAGGCTGCTCCTGTTAAGTTTTCGAGATTGCCGACAGCCGGGATGTTTTCGATAAGGCTACAGGGAGGTATTCACAGGGTTACCACATTAAATGAATGAGTGGCAAAACAGCAGCAATTCCCAATTTGAGTATTTTTGCGGGGTTTAGGGCATGGGGTGTGTCTGTCGAGGAGCGCCGTTCACCCAGCACCTAAATTATGCTGGAATGTAAAATATAGTCCAGTAGCCATGGAATTTAGGTGCTGGGTAAACCCATCCATGGGGGCTTGACGGCAGCATCCTTGCTGCCGACATCCTCGCCAAACACACCCCATGCCCTTTTTGAACGCCAAAGTGGGAATTGCTGGGCAAAACAGAAAATTAACAACAAATACGCCTAAAGTAAGTTAAACTTTTAGGGTGTGTTAAATAACCCGCCCCGCGTGCATTGAATGTTTTTCGCCGATCCTCTGCGCCGTGATCCATCTCACGGATGTGGGTAGGGTGTGCTGACGATAGGAAGCGCACCGTTTTTTGATGCGCTTCACGCTGTTCAACATCCGAAGGCAACACGATGCTTTGCGTAGGAGCGCCGCTCTCGGCGCGAAAAGAGCCATTCGGCCCGAGGGCGGGCCTCCTACGGGCAGACTTTGGCGGAGCAAGCGCACCTTGTTTCGATGCGCTTCACGCTGTTCGACACATCCGAAGGCAAGGCTACATTGGCATGCAACCGTAGGGTGGATTCGCCGCCAGGCAATCCGCCTGGATACCACAATGACCAATTTTGCCTCCGGTGGCGGTTTTTTGGCGGCTTGCTTCGCGAAGCCGCCCTACGATGCGGTAGGGTGTGCTGACGATAGGAAGCGCACCGGTTTTTGATGCGCTTCACGCTGTTCAACATCCGAAGGCAAGACGGTGCTTTGCGTAGGAGCGCCGCTCTCGGCGCGAAAAGAGCCATTCGGCCCCGAGGGCGGGCCTCCTACGGGCAGACGGCGGAGCCGCGGCGCAAGTAGCCGCATGCCGCTATGCAAAATGCAGGTCAACGAGGTCCTGAACGATTCAACCGTGACTGGAGTAAGTTAAACGTTTGGGGCGGATTAAATAACCCGCCCCGCCCAGGGTTTTCGAGATTATCGACAGCAGGGATGCCGCCGTCAAGCCTACGCCGCAACAAGGACGTGTAAGTGCAGCGGTAAGCAGGAGCTGTTAGCTGCCACGGAGGTATTCACCCAGCACCTAAATTCCATAGGCTAATGGCTGCGATAAATCATCTTCGTTTATTTAGGTGCTGGGTGAACGGCGTCTCCTGGAGCAAGCAACTGATAGTAAAAGCATTTTTATACTGAATAGTTACACAGCCCTTTTAAATAAAGGCCTTGCCGTAAATGTTAATCTAAAACCTTGATCAAGGGACAAGTTATGGAAATCAACCACCACATCACAACGCTTCCCCCTGGTTCCCAAACAAGCAATCTGGAACCACAAAGCCTTCGCACCGATGCTTTACGCGATGACCTCGATTCGCCTGGTCGTGATTCGGTTGAATTCTCCGGCACGGCAACCGCCCTGGCCGCCGCCAATGAAAACGACAATAACGACATCGCCACGCGAGACCAGGCCAAGCAAGCTGTGCAAGCGGTTCGACAAAGCGCCACAAGCAGCCCGGCAGATCTGGCGCAGAGTCAAGCGAATATCACGTCGGACGCGGTCAGATCGCTGTTGGGCTAACTCGAATCATGGCAGCGTTGAGCTTAACCCAGATTTATCTCTATCCCGTCAAATCGCTAGGCGGTATCAGCGTCCAACATTGGCCTGTCGACGGCAAAGGATTGCTCTATGACAGAAAATGGATGCTGGTCGATGAAAACAACCGCTTTCTGAGTCAGCGCCGTCTGCCGAATATGGCGCTGATCAAAACTCGAATCAGCGCCGATGAGTTGATCTTATCGACGCCTGAGCAACAACAGTTCGCACTGCCGCTGCAACCGGACGCCGGCGACCCACTGGAAGTCGACATTTGGCACGATCGCTGCCTTGCCAGAGCCGTCAGCCGCGAGGCGGACCGCTGGCTCACCGACTTTCTTGACGCGCCCTGTCGACTGGTCTACCAACCTGAAGACGGCGTCCGCCGGGTAGACCCTAAGTATGCCGAACCTAGCGATCAGACCCGCTTTGCCGATGGCTTTCCCTTCCTGATTACGTCGTCAGCTTCCTTGCACTCATTGAACGAGGCCATGGAGCATGAGTTGCCGATGACGCGTTTTCGTCCCAACCTGGTGATCGGCGGCTGTTCGGCATACGCCGAAGACTGCTGGCGTGAAATCGCCATCAACGGCATCCATTTCAGATTACCGAAACCCTGCTCCCGCTGCAATGTGCCTGCGATAGACCAGGACACGGCCGAAACCGGCAAGGAACCCTTGTTAACACTGAAGCATCTGCGTCGATGGAACAATCAGATCTACTTCGGTCAAAACGCACTCCATGACGGCCCAGGCGAGTTGACTGTCGGCGATTCCATGCAAATCATCAGCACCGGCGCCCGTCAGCCTCCGCTGCCGGCAATAGGCTAAATCAGCAGCAATTCCCATTTGGATAATAAAGAGGGTTTGGGGGTGTTTTGGCGAGGATGCTGCCGCTAAGCCCCCAACAGGCCCTAAACACCGCAAAAATACTCAACCTGATTACTGGTCTAACACGGCGAAAATGCTCAAACAGTGAATTGCTGCTAAAATGGCGGTCGCTTTGCGGACATCGATCAATCAAGTAAAATAACGGCTTTTATGGGACCGACACCGCAGCGGTCAAAACCTCTTTGATCATTAACCCTTCCACGCATATAACTCAATGTCGACAACTGAAAACCCCGTTCAATCAAACTTTATCAGACAGATCGTTGCCGCCGACCTAGCAAGCAACAAACATAACGGCAAAGTCGCCACGCGTTTCCCTCCGGAACCCAATGGTTTTCTCCATATCGGTCACGCCAAATCGATTTGCCTGAACTTCACCATTGCCGAGGAAAATAACGGCACTTGCAACCTGCGCTTCGACGACACCAATCCGGAAAAAGAAAGCGTAGAGTTTATGGAAGCGATCGAACGAGATGTGCACTGGCTGGGATTTCAATGGGCCGGAAAATACCATGCCTCCGATTATTTCGAACAGCTTTATCAATACGCGATACAGCTGATTAAATCCGGCGATGCCTATGTCGACAGTTCCAGCGCCGAACAAATCCGACTAGACCGTGGCACGCTGACCGAGCCAGGTCGGGAAAGTCCGGACAGAAAACGCTCGATTGAAGAAAACCTGGACCTGTTCCAACGCATGCGCGACGGTGAATTCGCCGATGGTCACTATGTATTGCGCGCCAAGATCGATATGGCCTCGCCCAACATCAACATGCGAGATCCAACGATTTACCGTATCCGCCGCGTCCATCACCAACGCACCGGCGATGACTGGTGTATCTATCCGATGTACGACTACACGCACTGCATTTCCGATGCCATCGAAGGCATTACTCATTCTTTGTGCACGTTGGAGTTCGAAGATCACAGACCCTTGTATGACTGGGTACTGGACAAGTTGCAGACGCCCTGCCATCCTCAACAAATCGAATTCGCCAGGCTGCAACTCGAATATGCGGTGATGAGCAAGCGCAAATTGAATCAATTGGTGATCGAAAAACATGTCAGCGGCTGGGATGATCCGCGCATGCCGACCATCGCCGGCCTGCGTAGGGCCGGCTACACGCCGGCATCGATCCGTGACTTCTGTGAGCGCATCGGCGTCACCAAGAAAGATTCCTGGATCAAGATGGGGGTGCTGGAAAGCTGTATCCGTGAAGACCTGAACGAAAATGCCCCGCGCCGAATGGCGGTGTTGAATCCGTTGCGCGTCGTGATCGAAAACTATGCCGATGGAGCGACGGAAGATTATCAGATTGCCAATCATCCGCAAAAACCGGAAATGGGCGCGCGCAAGGTTTCTTTCGGCAAGGTTCTCTATATCGAACAGGACGATTTTGCCGAAGTGCCGCCGAAAAAATTCAAACGCCTAGTTGAAGGCGGTGAAGTCAGGCTGCGCGGCTCCTATGTGATCAAATGCGAACGCATGATCAAGGACGAATCCGGCAATATCATCGAATTACGATGCAGCTATGACCCCGACACCTTGGGCAAGAATCCGGAAGGCCGCAAGGTCAAGGGCGTCATCCATTGGGTTTCGGCGGAACATTCGGTCCCGGCCGAAGTACGGCTCTATGACCGCTTGTTCAAGGCGCCGAATCCGGATGCGGAAGCCCATTTTCTCGACGCCTTGAACCCGGATTCACTGGAAGTCTTGACCGACTGCCGCATCGAAGCCAGCCTGGCCGATGCCGAACCGCAAAGCCGCTTTCAGTTCGAGCGGACCGGTTATTTTTGCGTCGATTCGATCGACAGCAAGCCCGGAAAACCGGTATTCAACCGCACCGTGACGCTGCGAGATACCTGGGCGAGATAGTCAGGCTACGCCGACCAGTCCCTACCCTAACGGGCGGGACTGGCCCCACGAGATCTTGTTACTCTGACTTGAATAGCGGGAACATAACATGAGTATCGACCCCTTAATCCCCTTACTCGAAGAAACAACCGGCCGAACGCTAAATGACTGCCGACTCTCGCCGCTGGGAGGGGGCGACATCAACTCGGCCTATCATCTCCAAAGCACCGAGGTTTCCTGGTTCATCAAGGTCAACCGTCCGACACTCGCCTTCATGTTCGAGGCCGAAGCGCAAGGCCTTAACGAACTGGCCAAGCTAAAGAGCATTAGGGTCCCAACGGTCATAACTTACGGCCAAAGCGAACAATACAGTTTCCTGGTGTTGGAACATATCGAACTGGGCGGACTCCGCAGTGACTCAGCTGCGCTCTTAGGTGAACAATTGGCCGCATTGCATAAGCACCGCCAGGCTTTTTTCGGCTGGCATTGCGACAACACGATCGGCAGCACCGCTCAGCATAACGAACGCCATAAAGACTGGGTGGAATTCTGGCGTGCGCAGCGCTTATTAAAACAGTTGCAATTCGCCGCCGACAACGGCCACGCCGGCAAACTGCTGAGCCAGGGGGAAAAGCTGGCCGAAAAACTCGATGTATTTTTCGAAACTTATCAACCGCAACCGGCCTTATTGCATGGCGATCTTTGGGGGGGCAATGCCGCCGCCGACCGTCAAGGACGCCCGGTCATTTACGACCCTGCCTGCTATTACGGCGACCGCGAGGCCGACATCGCGATGACCGAATTATTTGGCGGCTTCGGCGCCGATTTCTATCGGGCCTATCAGGAAAGCTACCCATTGGATTCCGGTTATAAAACCCGCAAAATCCTCTATAATCTTTATCATATCCTCAATCATTTGAATCTGTTCGGAAGCGCTTATCGGCATCAGGCGGAAACGATGATCGAACAATTGCTTGCGGAAACTTAGCGCTTTCATTAAATTGTTGGTAACAACTTCCGTGCCGATGAAGTATTGCGACATCTATTGCGGACTATAGCTACCGCAAATGTATGCAGAAAATGCAGGAGCAATTTTCTGCCTGAAAAATCTGCATTCACGCCATCCCTTGGCGATCGATTGCCGCCGTCAATCCTACGCCGCACAAGGATGTGCAAGTGCCGCGTGAGATAGGAAATCGGAAGCGGCCGCCGCACAAGGATGTGCAAGTGCCGCGTGAGATAGGAAATTGGAAGCGGCCGCCGCACAAGGATGTGCAAGTGCAGCGGTAAGCAGGAGCTGTTAGCCGCCACCCAGCACCTAAATTCCATAGGCTAATGGCCGCGATAAATCATTTTCGTTTATTTAGGTGCTGGGTGAACTTTGCTCCTCGACAGACACACCCCATGCCCTAAACACAGCAAGAATGCTCAAACTGATGAATTGTTGGGATCGGCCAGATATTTGGGAAAGGTGTTGGCCGCAATGATATACTGGCGTCAAGTCCGCCAGACGGAGCACTGCGTCCTTTGTCAGCCACCCCGCTGCCCGAATTTTGATTCACGACAAGCATATCTTTAACCGGCACACCGGGATGAAGAGGTTCTAGCATGAAAGATTTATCGGCCATCCGTGGCATACTGTTTGATCTCGACGGCGTATTGTATGTCGGCCCCTCCATCATCGAAGGCGCCATCGACGCCCTCGCCGAAATAAAACAAAAAGGCTACAGTCGACGCTTCATCACCAACACCAGCACCCTATCCAGCGCTTCGCTACATAAAAAACTGCTTAACCTGGGATTTGACATCGACGAGCACGAAATCATCAGCGCCACCCGCGCCGCACTAATTTATCTGCAACAATTTGTCGACCCATCCTGCCACCTATTGCTGTCCGATGACGTTAAACAAGATTTCCGTCAGTTCAGGCAATCGAGCAAAAAAGCCGACTTCGTCATCGTTGGCGACATAGGCGATGCCTGGTCATATAAGCTATTGAACACAGTATTCAAGGAATTGATTAACGGCGCGCAGCTGATCGCCATCCACAAGAACCGCTTCTGGCAAACCGAAGACGGACTGCAAATGGATATCGGCGGCTTTGTCGGCGCACTCGAATACGCCAGTCAAAAACAAGCGACGATCATCGGCAAGCCTTCGCGGGAATTTTTTCAGTCGGCATTGACCGACCTGGAATTGTCGCCGCAACAAGTCGCCATCATCGGCGACGATATCGACACCGATATCGGCGGAGGGCAAGACGCCGGTTTAACCGGCATTCTCGTGAAAACCGGCAAATATCGCCAAGACTATGCCGACAGCAGCCCGATCATTCCCGACCTAACCCTGCCCTCAATTACCGAACTCCCGGCCTGTTTGCCGACTTTAAGCTAACGGACACGTAACTATTCAGTATCTTTCAGGGTTTAGGGAGTAGGAGCTGTTAGCTGACAGCAATTCCCAGTTTGCGCATTTTTGCTGTGTTTAACCTGTGTTCGGATCAAGAAACCAGCCTGTATCAGATAGCTCCTCCAGAATATGTGCATGTAGGCTTGAACGCGGAATCTGACCGCCAGGGAAGGTGGAAATGCCGCGCACACTGCTTTCCAGAGCGACCTGATACCGTCTTAACCCTTATTGTTTCCTATCTTCCTGCATAGAAACACATTTACAAAGATTGCTCCAATATAGAGCAGACTCGCCCGGTCGCTCCCTGGTTGCGACGCAGAAACTCCCCACCCTTTTCAGTCAAACGCTCTCTAAACGCGGCATCGGCATGCAAACGTTTCGCCGTGCCGATGATGTGCTGCTCGTCCAGGCATTGCAGCGCCGCCTGCATCGCCAGGACTTTGTCGGCAATTTCCTTAAAATTAATCATGTGTGGACCGAACATGACCGGCAGACCCACCGCTAACGGCTCCAAGATGTTGTGCCCGCCCACCGGCACCATGCTGCCGCCGACGAAAGCGATATCGGCGGCGGCATAAAGCATTTTCAGCTCGCCCATCGTATCGGCAATATAGACATCGGTATCGCTGCTGCAAGCGTCATTGACACTGCGCATCACCGTGTTGAGTTCTCTTTCTTCGGCCAGACGTTTGACCTCCTGAAAGCGCTCTGGGTGTCGGGGGACGATCAACAACAACAATTCCGGAATATCGACTTTCAATTGCCGATAAAGCATCATGAAGATTTCATCCTCCCCCTTATGGGTGCTGGCGATGATCCAGACAAAACGCCCTGCAAATAATCGTCTTTTTAGCTCCCTGCCCTCACCGACCAGCTTCTCATCGACCACCACATCGAATTTGATATTGCCGAGCGCCAAAGTCCTATCTTCCGGCGCGCCGATCTCGACAAACCGCCGCCTATCCTCCTCGGTTTGCGTGGCAATCGAAGTCACATTGCCCAAAGCCGGGATCACCAGCGACGGAATTTTTCGGTATCCTTTGGCGGAATTAGCCGAGAGGCGGGCATTGATGATGAACAAAGGAATGTTATTTTCACCGCATTGAGCAAACAGATTGGGCCAAATTTCTTTTTCCATGATCACGGCCAGCTTCGGTTGAAACGTGTCGAGAAATCGCCTGACGACAGACGGCAGATCATAGGGCAGATAGACATGTTCGACCCTGTCTCCTAACACCGCTTTGACGCGGGACGAGCCGGTCGGGGTCGTGGTCGTGACCAGAAAATGCGCTTGTCGATGTCGCTGCTGCATCAGCCTGACCAATGGAAAGACGGCTTCCGCCTCGCCGACGGAAACAGCATGAAACCAGATGACCTGTTGCGGATAGGGCTTGTTGTAAACGGCTAGGCGTTCCAACCAGCGTTTTCGATACTCGGGCGCCTTCATGCCGCGCCAATACAGGCGCACTAACACGAACGGCAATAACAGATGGAAAAGGGCGGTGTAAATGAAACGCATAAAAACAAAACCTCCTTGAACAGGCGAAACTATTCTACTGGATTGTCTTTACCGATTTAACCACTCCATATATAAACGGACGCCCTGCTCGACCGTTTTGAACTGATGATGACAACCGGCGGCGCGTAACTTATCCAGATTGGCCTCGGTGAAACTCTGATAACAGCCCTTCAGGTGCTCCGGGAAGGGAATGTATTCGATACTGCCGCGCTGGTGATAAGCGATCACCGCATTGGCGACGTCATTGAAGGTCTGACTGCGTCCCGTGCCGGTATTAAAGACGCCGGAAACCTGCGGGTTGTCCAGAAACCATAAGTTGATATCGACGACATCGCCGACATAGATAAAATCCCGACGTTGTTCGCCGTCGGCATAACCGTCACAGCCTTCAAACAAGCGTATGTAATCGGATTCCTTGATCTGATTGTTCAAATGAAAAGCGACGCTGGCCATGCTGCCTTTGTGCTCTTCACGAGGTCCGTAAACATTGAAATATCTCAAACCGACCACCTGCGCCGTCAGCTTGCTTTCGAACCGACGCACATATTGATCAAACTGAAATTTTGAATAACCGTAGACATTCAACGGCCCTTCATAGGCCAATTCTTCCTTGAAATGATTGTCGTCACCATAGACGGCGGCGCTGGAGGCGTAGATGAAGGGAATCTTATGCTGCTGACAATAATGAAACAGCACCTTGCTGTATTCATAATTATTTTCCATCATATAACGACCATCCCACTCGGTGGTCGTCGAACAGGCGCCTTGATGAAAAATGGCCTCTATCGTTTCTGGTTGAAAAAAACCTTGTTGCAGTTTCTGTAAAAACGTGTCGCGATCCAAGTAATCGGCGATCCGGCAATCCACCAAGTTTTTATACTTGACACCGTTAGCCAGGTGATCGACGACTAAAATATCATCGTAACCGCGCTGATTCAGGCCCAACACCAGGTTACTACCTATGAAGCCCGCTCCGCCGGTTACGATGATCATGCTGCTTACTCGGCTGCGACCGTGACAGGAACCGTCACGACGACATCGCTATGCAGGTTGATATCGATATCATAATCGCCGATTTGACGAATCACGCCTTCAGGCAGACGAACTTCTTGTTTTTCAACCTTAGCGCCGGCCGCGGTAATGGCCTCGGCGATCGTTTGCGTACCGACAGAACCGAACAGTTTGCCTTCATCGCCGGCTTTATGGGTAATGACCACCTTCAATTGGCCGATCGCCTCGGCGCGCGCCTGAGCGGAGGCTAGTTTTTCGGCGGCGATTTTCTCCAATTCCGCGCGACGCGCCTCAAATTCCTTGATTTTTTCCGGCGTCGCGGCTACCGCTTTACCTTGCGGAACCAGGTAATTTCGACCATACCCCGGCTTAATCGTTACTTTATCACCCAGACCACCCAGGTTTGCTATCTTTTCCAGAAGAATGACTTCCATCGTTCAATACCTCATTTAATCGACAGTGTGTCGAATTTTCCGGATGCATTTACTCATCCGATTGATTTGAAATTTTATTACGCAAGTTCAACCATGTATCCCCTAAACCGAAGAGGGCGACCGCAATAGCGACATGGGGAATCATCACCAATGTGATGTACAAAAAAGGCACCATAAAACGGCCGCTTTTCATCTCGGCGAAAGAAGCGTGCAATGCCGCGGTGCCGGTCAACGTGTAAAGCACGAACAGCAGCACGATGATGTTTCTGCATACTTCGGCGACCGCACCAGACAAGGTCAGCGCCATCACCAACACCACCAGCGTCAGGTAGGCTAACTGAGGATGAATTCTAAGCCCCAGAAACTCGGCCCTGAAGCCGCCCGGATTATAAAGCGCCGACTGCCACCATCTAGCTAAGAACAGCCCGAAAATCAAGCCGTAAACGATTCCGGCGGCGATGGCGCCGGTCATGATTCGGGAAAATCTGGCTAGCGAGAGACTGATTTCCTCGCTAGGCACATCGACCGAACCGTCCATGACCGGCTGAAACATCTGAGTCAGCAGACTATTCCACAACGCCGCGGGGTCAGGATGATAAAGGTAGAAACCGACGATTCCGACTATCCCCAGGATCACGGCAACCTCGATCGTCACCGACAAATAACGTCCTTCTCGCAGAACGATGGAAATCAGCCAGATGGGCAACCACAATACCAAGCCGTATAGCAAGGCAAACTGATAACTGCCTAATAGCAACATCCCCAGCGCGGCGGTTGCCAGGCAGGAAATAATCAGTACATACAAACCCTCATTGGCGCCACGTCTCAACGTGACCAAGGCAACGGTGGCCGAACTTACGATACTGACCGGAGGAAAAAGCAAAGACAGCAAGGCCAGAGTGGAAGCGACCGTCATCGCTTGAATCCGCCCCTTCATGATATAGCCCGCCAGAAACTTCACCTTTAACTCCGCTAAAGTTTATTTATGTGCGTCGCAATAAGGCAGTAAGGCGATATAGCGAGCCTGCTTGATTGCCTTAGCTAATTGCCTTTGATACTTCGCACTGGTTCCGGTAATACGACTTGGAACAATTTTACCTGTTTCGGTGACATATTCACTCAACAGATCCAAGTCTTTGTAATCAATCGCCACTGCCTCTTCACCACTGAAGCGACAGAATTTTTTGCGTCTCATGTTACGTGCCATAATTATCCTCGTAATCCAATTAATTAGTTATTCAGCGTCCGCAGATTTTTCCGCTGCTTTTTCCTGATTCGAATCTGGTTTAGGTTCATTAGCTGAATCCGCTTCCTTAGATTTGACCTCAGTAGCCCCACTTTCTGCAGAAACGATCGCTGAAGGTTCTGTGACGGCTTCATTTTTCACCAAGGTCATGCTACGCAAAATAGCATCGTTGAAGCGAAAACCGCTTTCCAATTCATCCAGGGTGGGTTGATCACATTCAATATTCATCAGCACATAATGGGCCTTATGAATTTTTTTAATTGGATACGCCAGCTGTCTACGCCCCCAATCTTCCAGACGGTGGATAGTGCCGGAAGCCTCCTCGATGGTCGCCTTATAACGATCTACCATCGCTGGGACCTGAGAACTTTGATCAGGGTGTACTAAAAAGACAATTTCATAATGTCGCATGTTTTCTCCTTTCGGTGATGCCTCCCACCAGGTCTTTAGCTAGTGATGAAGCAAGGATTGAGCGTAATGCTCGATAAAACCGACTATTATAGAAACATATCGGCAATCATGCAAAAACGTTTTTAATTTTACGAGCTTAACCCGGATATTTTGCAAAGAGACAACTCTCTTTCTCCGATTCCCAGCTATTCTGGCAGACCCGCGCTAATGAAGGAGGGAGCAAGCGAGTCTGTGGCCGCAGGAAGAGGGGGTCACGGCGCCTCGCCAGCCTAATCAGGCAAAGATGCTGAGTATACCCTTGCTGGCGACAGCGCGACCCGCCTCTATCTCGTCGGCAACCGCCGAGACCGGCTCCGGACTTGCTTCCGACTCCTGACCGCGCTCATGACCATCCCCGCCGCGTTGGTCGGCGGACGTTTGCCAAAAACCGTTCGACTGCTTTTGTTCCGACTGTTGCTGGGAAACGTCGACATTGACCAAGTTCAATTGCTGGGCTCCTAACATCTCCCTTAATTTGGGAATCGCCGCCTCTATCGCATCCTTAACGACCGCATGTTGAGTGGTGAAGACGATGGAAGTTTGATCTTGATTAACATCGACCCGAATCGATATCGGTCCTAGATGCCTGGGATTCAAATTCAACTCGGCTGCCGGCACCGCCTGTTTATGCATCCAAACCAGCTTTTCGGATAACTCCTGCCCCCATTGCGGATGCGCGAAATGACGGTTCATCGGCGCGACCTCGGTCGCGATTTCCCTGCCGAGACCACGATTGAGCATCGCCAGTTCAGCGCTCATCTTCGGCAAGTTTTTTTCTTGTCCGTCATCGATCGCTTCAGTCTCAATCGGCTCTCGTGCCGAACGCTTTTCCGCGCCGTCACCGAAATCCTGTCGTTCGGTCTCGAAGGCCTCGTTTTTCGGCATCGATAAAATATCGTTTTTTTCCGCACGGCTCGCCGTAACGGTCTCATCGACGCCGTCTTTAGGCGACGCCAGCACCCCGCTAGCCACCGTCTCATCGGGCATCGGCTGAGTTTTATGTAGCAACGATACCGATAAATTCGTCGTCTTCTCATTGAGCCATTCAGGAACCCGTCGATCGGATGACTGTTGTTGCGCCACTTCCGCTGCGGCGGAAAGCGCCGGACTGATTGGAAGGCTCTCCCCACCCTGAGCGAGCGTCGACACCAAGAAATCCGTAGTCACAGCCGCTTCACTCTGCGCATCGGCGGTCAATTCTGAGTTCGCTAACGGCTCGGCGATCGACTGTACATCCTCGAGGTTTTTCAGCACCTCAGCCAGCGCCTGCAACGTCGCATCCAGATCAATATCGACCTCCTTCTTGATCGCGGGCGGCAATTGTTTGCCGTCGAATGCGGCAAGCCCTTGCAACACAGCGACCTGGCTCGCTTGTTCGGCCGGCGCCGGCCGGTCCTGAGCCTGCCTCAGTAATTCGATCTGCTCGGCCAGCGCCGCCGAAAACTGTTCCGGCGAGACGCCGTCCTGCAGCCCTGTTCGCTGCAGATATTCCAGCCCCTGCAGACCGGAAAATAATTGTAATAAACCAGAAGCCTCGATACTCATGCTCGTTCTCCGAAAATCCCCCTCATGCTCAAGCAGATCTCATGCCATTTTTTCTAGGAAACCGGCTGGCTCTTTCATCCTGCTCCGCCTGCTCGCGCTTATTGACCAGTTTCGCTTCATCGCTAGCAGCCTGTGCACTCATTTTCTGCATGCTCTTGGTTTTTTGGTGCTTCTGTTCCCAATTTTTACGGAACTGAACGAGCTCTCTGCCTTTTGCCTCGACCGTCTGCCCTTGCGCTTCAATCGCCTTATCGAGCTTATCGATAAACGCACGAAATTCCAGCAATTGAGAGATGGAAAGGCCTCGGTTCTTTAAGGCGTCGTATTTTTCCCTGTACTCTTGTCGATAATTCTTAAGATTCTGTAACTGAGCTTCCATTTCTTGGCGCTGCCGCTGACAGGCGCCCAGCATCTGCAAAGCCTGACTTTCCTGTTGAGATTGGAGATCAATGATAATGTTTAGCCGCTGTGATTTCTTCATGTCCGTTCTCCGTTTGCCGCCGTATTAATATTCGGGCGCACCCCCAATACCGCCCCCAACTCGCTGAGACTTCTGCTGATATCAACCGCCTCATTCATATCCTGCTGCAAAAACTCCATGATCGATTGATTCTTGGCGATAGCCTGGTCGATGCGCGGATCCGAACCCGACTGATAAGCGCCGACGCTGATCAAGTCCTTGTTCTGCTGATAAGTCGAATATAATCGCCGCAATTCCCTGGCCATTTGCAAATGTTCGCTCTCAACGATATCGGGCATCACCCGGCTGATCGATGCCTCGATATCGATCGCCGGAAAATGTCCTGCCTCGGCGAGATTCCTGGACAACACGACATGTCCGTCCAACACCCCTCGCGCGGCATCGGCTATCGGGTCGTTGGTATCATCCCCCTCAGCCAACACGGTATAAAAGGCGGTAATCGAACCGCCGTCGACATCGCCGTTGCCGGCTCTTTCCACCAGCGCCGGTAATTTGGCGAATACCGACGGCGGATAGCCCTTGGTCGCCGGCGGCTCATCGATGGCCAGCGCAATCTCCCGGTAAGCTTGCGCATAGCGGGTGAGCGAATCCATCAACAGCAACACATCGAGGCCCTGGTCACGAAAATATTCCGCTAAACAGGTCGCAAGCATCGCGCCATGCACCCGCATCAACGGTGAATCGTCGGCCGGGGAAGCCACCACCACGGCCCGCTTCATGCCCTCTTCGCCGAGTATCTTCAACACGAACTCATTAACCTCGCGCCCTCTTTCCCCAATCAAGCCGACGACAACGACGTCGGCGGTGGTAAACCGAGTCATCATGCCGAGCAGCACGCTTTTACCGACCCCGGTCCCGGCAAACAAGCCCATGCGTTGCCCACGCCCTACGCTGAACAGCGCATTGATGGACCTAACACCCACATCGAGCGGCTCTCGTATCGGCTTTCTAGCCAACGGATTGATCGCCACGCCGGACAGCATTACCTTGGCATCGGTCTGCAAGGGCCCTTTGTTGTCCAGCGCCTCACCGGATCCACTCAGCACCCGCCCCAACAAGCCGAAACCCACCTTGGCCAGGCTGTTAGTGCCTAAGGGTATCACTCGGCAACCCGGCTCCAAGCCATGGGTATCGCCGGTCGGCATTAAAAAAATCCGACTGCCGGCAAAACCGACCACTTCCGCGGAAATTTTTTTGCCGTTTTTGTTTTCCACCCAACATAAGGAGCCGATGGCCGCCCGGCAACCTTCCGCCTCTAGCGTCAATCCAACCATACGCGATAAACGGCCTTCAACAATCATCTCCGGCGTCTCATCTAATCTGGCCCTATAAGGTTTCAAGCGCTGCAGCCATTGTTCGGTTCGATTGGCGGCCGGAATCATGCTGTCCTATCCTCTCGTCTTTCCCCGCCCAATACCTTGGCGACGATGGCCGCCAATCGATTCTCCACCGTCGCATCGACATGGGAGGCGCCGGTTTCGACGCGGCAGCCGCCACGCGTCAGCAACGGATCTTCCTGGATTCCCCACGGCGGCGACATCTCATCCAGGACCAGCGCGGAACGAACCAACTCCGCATCTTCGGGATGCAAGGTCAGCGTGATTTTCTGATTGGCCAGCGGCAGTGCTCCCACCGCTTCCTTGACAACGGCGACAATCTGGCCGGGATCGACCTTGATTTCCCGCCTCACCAATTGACTGGCGATGCCGATGGAAAGTTCGACCAACTCCTGCTCGACTCGATCATCCAAATACTTGAAAGGCTCGGCCAGAGATTCCAACAGACTGACAAATTCCGCCGTTTGTTTACGCAATAGGTGCACATTGTCTTGATAGCCTTTTTTGGCGCCTTCATCAAATCCTTGTTTGAACCCAGACTCCTTACCTTCCTGTATTCCCTCTTTGCGACCTTGCTCGACCCCTTCCTGTCGGCCTTGCTCGAAGGCTTCATCATAGGCCTGCTTTTGCATCGCCTCGATTTCATCGACTGTCAGGATCCGAGTTTCCTCGTCGGCCACCGGCTCCGACCGACCTTCACCGAAAGTTTCCAGATCGGTCCAGGTATCGAGCGCATCTAGCTCGTCCTCAGAGAAATTGGCATGTTTAGACCAGTTCATCACCACCGCCGCCTAGAGAAATTTCGCCGGAGTCTGCCAGTTTTTTGGCTATGGCCAGTATATCTTTCTGAGCCGCTTCGACTTCGCTCAGTTTAGTCGGCGGCGAGGCTTCCAAATCATCACGCAACATTTCCGCAGCCCTTTTTGACATGTTTCCGAAAATTTTATTCTTGAGCTCATCATCGACTCCGCGCAACGCCACCAGCAACTGATCGGTGGAGATCTCCCTCAACAAGGTTTGTATGCCGCGATCATCGATGACGATCAAGTCATCAAAAATGAACATTTTATCCTGAATCTGTTGCCCCAGATCCGGATTGCTTTCATTAATATCCTCCATCATCATTTCGCTGATCGAGCCATCGCTGAAGTTCAGGATATTGGCCGCCGCATCGACGCCCCCGACCGCGGAGGACTTGACGCTGTCGCTGCCGGTCAGCTGTTTTTCCATGATATCATCGAGTTCCCGCAGGGCCGCAGGCTGCACCCCTTCCATCGTCGCGATCCGCATCAGAATATCGGAACGCATGTTTTGTGGCAATAACGCCAAAATTTCTGCAGACTGATCGGCGTCCAACAACGAAAGAATGATCGCGATAATCTGCGGATGTTCCAGGCGGATCAAATCGGCAATCGATCGTGTATCCATCCATTTCAGTTGCTCTATGCCTTTACTATTCGCGCCCAACAAAATTCGATCGATGATGCTGCCGGCTTTATCCGCGCCCAGGGCATTGGTCAGCATGCTGCGTATATATTCGTCGGAATCCATACCCAGGCCGGTTTCGTTTTTTACTTCTGAAATAAACTCTTCCAGCACGTTGTCCACCATGTCCGAACTAATAGGACCTATCCTGGCCATCGTCGAACCTACCAGCTGCACTTCCTTAGGCCCCATGTTTTTCAATACCGTAGCCGCCCTATCCTGACCAATCGCCAACAACAACAATGACGCCCGCTCGGCCCGGGTTAATTTAATATTTTCCTCAGCCATCGTCTTTCAGCCACCCTTTCAATACTTGAGAAACCAGCTTAGGATCCTCATCGATCAGCTTGCGCACGTATTCCAGCCGCTTTTCATAATTTTGCGGCGCATCAAGCAACAGCAAATCTTCCGCGCCGGAAGTGAGACCCAATTGATCGGCCTCATCGCCCCCGTCAACCGGCACCGCCACGGGCTTGCCGTTGGCGTCGATCTTAACCACCCCGCCCATCGCTTCGGCTTCGGCCTGCACCCTAGCTAACTCGTCGGCCAATGCCTCGTCTTCCTGCCTGGAAACCAGCCCTCTCATCGTAGGCCGCAACACGCCAAACACCAGAAACAACACTACCGCCAAGGCCGCCAACTGCTTCATCGCATCGTGAAACCAGCTTTGATCCCACAACGGCAGTTCGGGCAAAGGCTCCATCTCATCGACGGCCTTGAAGGCGACATTGGTGACGGTAACCTGATCCCCGCGGCCACTATCAAAACCGACGGCCTGCTTAACCAATTCCCGCAGCTGATTCACATCCTCCCGGGAATACGGTTGACTAATCATGGAACCATCGGCCTGAACGACTTTCTTGTTGTCCACCACGACCGCTACCGACAAACGTCGCAATACGCCGGTAGCCAGCCGTGTATGAGTAATGGTTTTATCCAGTTCGAAATTTCGTGTCGCGCTCTTGCTGACCGATGATGGAGAAGACGCCTCGCCTGCAGAGGCTTCGGCGCCACTTGCCAGTTCCGGCGCCACCCCGGTGGGAGGAGGTTGATTGGATAAGGCGCCCGGAACCCCCTGCACCGCCGCCAACGAATTTTCTTCTTCCACGGTCTGCTCGCTGCGCAGAGCCGGCAGATCCGGATTGAACATCTCTTGGGTGCGTTCGGTCACGGTGAAATCGACATCGGCGGAAAGCTGGGTGCGTAATCCATCGCTGCCGACCAGTGGCGTCAGTATATTCTCAATCCGCGCCATCAGATGTTCTTCGATGTTTTTCTTGTAGTCGAATTGCTTCGATGTCAGATAAATATCCGCCGAACGATCCTGGCTGTTCAACAAACGGCCTTTCTGGTCGACCACCGTCACCTGACTCGACTCCAGCATCGGTACGCTGGAGGACACCAGATGCACAATCGCTTCGATCTGTTCTTTTTCCAGTGTCCTGCCTTGATACAAACTGACGACCACGGAGGCGCTGGGTTTTTTCTGTTTGCGGACAAATACCGACTGCTTGGGCAGGGCCAACAACACCCTCGCCGACTTGACATTCTGTATGGTCATGACCGTGCGCGCGATTTCGCCTTCCAGTGCGCGCTTAAAACGCATTAATTCAACATTTTTGCTGGTGCCGAAGCTGGTTTCCTTATCCAGCAGCTCGTAACCGATACTGGTGCTGCGCGGCAAGCCTTGCGCCGCCAATTTCAGTTTTAACTCACGCACATCGCCGGCCGGGACCATAATCGCCCCGGTACCGGAGTCGACATGATATTCACTACCCAGCTTGTCCAACGCATCGATAATTTCAGCACTATCCTGTTCGGCAATATTGGAAAAAAGTAAATCATAGGAAGGCTCTTGAGACCACAACACGACCGCTACGCCTATCGCTACACTGAGCGCCAGCCCCAGCATCAAGCCCACCTGCCTGACAACAGAAAGATCGGCCATCCCCTTAATCGCCGGGTGCAGCTTGTCCTCCGTCGTCGTCAACTGGTTAGCCGGTTCAATATCGGCTGTGCTGTTATTATTTTGCTCACTCATGGGCTAATCAATTTTTGGCTAAACGGAAAACCGACGACACGTCTCGGCGACCCTGACACATTCAGCGTTATTTGCAGAAAATCTAAGGAACGAGTATGAAATAACTTCTCCAAATGTCGGAAGAGGAATCGGTGGCTCGATTGACAGGTGCGACAACCCTGTCGCATACACTTCTTCCACAAGCAATTGATAGGAAAAGAAATATTTTCTCAGTATCAAGCTGAATAGTTACACCTTACATAGGCATATTCATGACGTCTTGATAGGCCTCGACCAACTTGTTGCGCACCTGCACCATGGCCTGAAACGAGACGCTGGCCTTTTGCGATGCGATCATCACTTCCGCTAAACTGACATCGGAATCTCCCGTTTCAAAAGCCTTGGACAACTCCCCCGAAGCCTTTTGCGTCTCATTGACCGTATCGATCGACTGCTTCAATATCGCCGCAAAATCGGAATCGTTTTGTTGAGGCTTACTGCCCGCTTCAATCGACATGGCGCGCATCTGCGCCAATACTTCATTAACATTCATATCAGTCATGTCATTTACTCATTAAAGCTTTTACTGCCAATTGGCGAAGCACTTTTCAGTGCCAATAGTTTAGCATGGAACCGCAACCCCCGATTCCTTCATTCGAGCGAGCTTATAGCGAAGTGTCCGAGGACTGATGCCTAGTTTTTCCGCGGTCATCTTTCGACTGCCGTTCACCTCGCTCAGCGTTTTCAGAATAATCTTTTCCTCGGCCGACCTGATCCCGTCTCCCAAGCTGTTCAGCGCATACGCCTCTTTTGTTTCATCGTCTTGCTCAGTCTCGTCGACGGATTCGACCACAACGAGCTCGTCCATGTTGTGCGGCTCCTCGAAGATCAGCTCATTTTCGCCGATTTGCCCCAGCTGTTGTAATATCAAGGCCCGCTGCACGACATTCTCCAACTCCCGAACATTGCCCGGCCAGCGATAACGCTGCATTTTATCGACGGCCTCCTGCGTGAACACCGGTAAAGTCTTGCCGGCTCCGCCATGCTTATGCAACAGCGCCATGGCCAGCGGCAGGATATCGCCAACTCGCTCCCGTAACGGTGGAATTTTAAGTGGAAAAACGCTAAGGCGATAATATAAATCCTCGCGGAAACGCCCTTGTTCGACATAATCCTTTAATTTCCGGTTAGTCGTCGCCAAAATCCTGACATTCAGCGCGATCTTTTTTTGACTACCGAGTCGCTCGACTTCTTTTTCCTGTAATACCCTGAGCAGCTTAGCCTGCAACGACAACTCCATTTCCGAAATCTCGTCCAACAGCAAGGTGCCACCCTGGGCCTGTTCAAACTTACCGGCAGCCGACTGCACCGCGCCGGTAAAAGCGCCTTTTTCATAGCCGAACAACATCGCCTCCAACATGTTTTCCGGAATTGCAGCACAATTTATTGCGACAAACGGCCCCTCGCTCTGCGGCGAATGCTGATGTATATACCTGGCCAAAACCTCCTTGCCGGTGCCGCTTTCCCCTTGCAGTAAGACCGTCACATCGGTTCTGGCCACCTTGGCAGTGACCCCATATAACTGCTTCATCTTGTTGTCGGCGATAACAGCATCATTGACCGACTCAGTCGTCCGGGCCATGAAACCGGCAACCCTATCGACCAGCGTTGCCGCCTCAAAGGGCTTGATCAGATAATCGACAGCGCCTGAACGCATCGCTTCGACCGCTTTCGGTATCGTGCCGAAGGCGGTCATCAACAATACCGGAACATCCGAATACTGGCTTTGAATATTGTGCAACAATTGGAAACCGTCCATCACCGGCATCTGCACGTCGCTGACCACCAGTTTGAATCGGTGTTTTGCCAACTTGCTTAAAGCTTCGGTGCCATTGTTCGCGGCCATCACCCGATAACCCTCGATTTCCAGGGTGTCGCATAACGCCTCGGATAAAGCCGAATCATCCTCGACGATCAGCACATCATACTGTTTCATCATTTGTTACCTCTCTTTCAACAACAGCTGTCGCGCTAGACAAAGCGAATGAATATTGATTGATGCAAGGCAAGACCAAGGTAAAGGTCGTCCCCTGCCCAGGAGTGGAAGAACAGCGAATGGCGCCGCTATGCGCCTTAACGACGCTGTCGACAACGGCCAACCCCAAACCGGTGCCATTCAGCTTAGTAGTGAAAAATGGCTCAAAAAGACGTTGCTGCTGTTGCGCCGACATGCCTTCGCCGTTATCGGTAATCTTGATTTGCAAACTGCCTTCATCCTGTCGAGAAACCGTCATCTCGACTCGACCGCGAGGATCGCAAGCTTCGACCGCATTATTGAGAACATTCATCAATGCCCCGCGCAAGGCGTCTTCATTACCCAGCATGTCATCCACCGGCAAGCGATTTTCGAGATCAAATACAATGTCCATTTCAGCCATGTTTTCGGCGATTCGCGCCAATAGATGACGCAATGAAAAAACCTCCATCGTCAATCTGCCCTGTTTAGCGAAAATCAACATGTCGTTGACCTGCCTCTCTAGATGATGCAGTCTTTCCAGAATTTTTTGCGAGAAGCGCTGCCGCTTGTCATCGGTTACGGCAGGCTTATTCATTTGCGACGCATAGAGTATCGCCGTCGCCAAAGGCGTCCTGACCTGATGCGCCATGCTGGCGACCATCTCCCCCATCGCCGACAGCTGTTTTTGCTGAGCCAGCATATCTTGCAGGGAACGCAGTTCGCTGACATCGGACAGCAAGACGATCTGTCCGTTGTCATTATCGAGAGCATTACGGGTGATATTGACGCGCCTGCCGTCAGATAACTGACGCTCATGCGGAGTATCGAATACCGGCAGCAATCTGCGCTGAACGACACCTCCCCAACCCTGTCCCAACAGCGGTTCACCAAGGAGATCGATGGCAAGCATGTTACAGTCAATCACCTGCTCGGCAGCATCGAGCACGACGACGGCAGCCGGCAGAGCCGCCAGAATCTGTTGCAGTCGCGCCGCGATTTTCTCTTTTTCAACCAATGTCTTAAGACGTTCACTGCGCGCCGCGGCCAATTCCTGAGTCAATTTGGCCACCTGAGTTTCCAAACCCTGGTAGGAATCGCTCAGGTTCTGGGAAAGCTGATTGAAGAGCCGGAAAGCATCGGTCAGACGCTCCGCTTTTTGTGCTTGTTGCTTATTGGCTGTAGTCATTTCCGCTCATAGTTTTTAGCTGACAAAAACAGTCAAGCAAAAATCAAACCAATTATTTAATGACCTAAAAAACAGCGTAATTATTCAGCGTATTTTTATCAGAGGGAGTAGGCTATTGATTTATCGGGCTGTCTGCAACAGGACGTTGCAGTCAGAGCTTACGCCGCACAGGGAAGTGCAAGTGCCGCGCGAAGCAGGATGCTGTTAGCTGCCATGGATGTATTCACCCAGCACCTAAATACCATAGACTATTGGCAATGATTTATAATCGTCGTTTATTTAGGTGCTGGGTGAACGCGTCCCGAGAAATCAATGGTCTACTCCCTAAACCCTGAAAGATACTGAATAGTTACAAAACAGCTAGCTATTCAGCTTGATACTGAGAAAATATTTCTTTTACTCTCAATTGCTTGCGGAAGAAGTGTATGCGACAGGGATGTCGCATCCAAGCCTATAGGGATATATTCTCCCAGCACCTAAATTCCATGGCTACTGGACTATATTTTACATTCCAGGTAACTGCTCGCCCACTTATCGAACGCGGCAGGGCCGATTTTTGCTCCTCGGCAATTGCTCCTGCATTGCTCTACTACACGCCCTCCATGGCGTTATCGGCAATTGCTCCTGCATTGCTCTACTACATGCCATCCTTGGCATTATGGCAAAATCGGCATTTCCGCCATCCATGGCGGTCAGCATGTAGGGTGGATAAGTAGTTACCATTCCAGGTGATTTACGGCGCTCATCGCAGCAATTCCCACTTTGGCGTTCAAAAAGGGTATGGGGTGTGTTTGGCGAGGATGTCGGCAGCAAGGATGCTGCCGTCAAGCCCCCATGGATGGGTTTACCCAGCACCTAAATTCCATGGCTACAGGACTATATTTTACATTCCAGGATAATTTAGGTGCTGGGTGAACGGCGCTCCTCGACAGACACACCCCATGCCCTAAACACCGCAAAAACGCTCAAACCGGGAAGAGTCAATTTTTCGACGCGATCATGACAGGTCGTATTTACGTAACTTTTCCACCAGCGTGGTACGACGCATATTCAATAATTTGGCGGCATGAGCGACCACGCCATTGCATTCTTGCAAGGCCTGTTTAATCAGGCCGCTTTCCAAGTCGCTTAAATATTCTTTCAAATCCATGCCCTGCTCCGGCAACTGAGAAGATACCGATAGCAATGCTTCAACGCCGCCATCGTCCTTCACCTGCTCAGTCGCTTGCGACTGCTCCGGCACCAAGTTTTCGATCTCGCAGCCTTCCGGCACCCGATAACCTTGAAATTTTTCCGGCAGATCGGCGACGTCGACCAGATTATTCGGATAAATGATCGCCAATCTTTCGATCAGATTGGACAACTCCCGAACATTACCGGGCCAATTGTGCTGCATCAACATCGCCAACGCAGCATTGGTCAACTGCACTCCTCCTCGATTGGCTGCCTCCATGCGGTTAATTAAATCATGGACCAGCAAAGGAATGTCTTCCGCCCGCTCGCGTAAAGAAGGCACTTCAATCGGAAAGACATTAAGACGGTAAAACAGATCCTCACGAAAGCGTTTTTCTTTAATTTCCTCTTCTAATTGGCGATGCGTCGCGGCAATCACGCGGACATCGCAATGCATGGTTTTATTACTACCCACACGCTCGAAGGTTCTTTCCTGCAACACTCTCAACAATTTGACCTGCATCGGCATAGGCATATCGCCGATTTCATCGAGAAACAGCGTGCCGCCTTCGGCCATTTCAAAGCGCCCTTGCCTGGAAGTTAAAGCCCCGGTAAATGCGCCTTTTTCATGACCGAATAATTCGCTTTCCAGCAGTTCGCCGGGGATCGCGCCGCAATTGACTGGCACAAAGGGTTTATCTTTACGATGAGAATGTCGATGCAGGGCCTGAGCCACCACTTCCTTACCGGTTCCCGATTCCCCCAGAATCAATACCGTCGCTTCCGAGCCGGCGACCTGATCAATCAAATCACGGGTCTGTCGAACCGCCCGGCTATTACCCGCCAGACCCTTATCGGCTCTTTTTTTAGTTGAACTTCCGGCAAGCTTTTTCGGCGGCGGCAACGTCGCCAACAATTCACTTAATAGCGGATACGTCGACGGCCATTCCAATACCTGACCGACCCGCTTATGAATGGCGCTGGAAACCTGCAACAAGGCGCCTCTTTCTACCAGCAAAAAAACCGGGATATCGGTCACACGGTCGGTCACCGACTTAACCAGCGCCCCCTGCTTGTCGCCTCCGCCGATGAAAATCGCTCTCACCCCCGGCAAATTGCTCAAAGATGCTTCGCATTCGATCGCCGCAACCGTTGCCACGTCATACTGCAAAAAATTTAGAATGACTTCAAACTGCTGTTTTCTCAGCTGATTATCATCAATTAACAAAATACTAGGCAAAGCCATCCGTTTTCACTCATTAATCATTAAACCCGTTCATGTATCGATACTAACCGACTCGCTTTACCGCAAAGTCAAGATTGCCCCTTAATCCCTGCGTTCGACCCCATGCATTTTCGTTCCCATACAACGAACTGGTACAGCCAATTAAGTTAAGCACCGAAACCCGATATTGTCAAAACACCAATTTATTTAAACTCTTGCGAAAATTAGCTCATGTCGTTTAAAGAAAGAGCCTCGATTTGACCTCAATCATTATAGCCTAGAGCACTTGACAAATTTTTCTTAGCATAGAAACTAGAGACCTGTTTAACAAAATTAGAGCTTCATTTCTTTGAACGACATATCCCTGGGCGTACTATTTGGTATCTTGGCAGCCCTGTTAATACTTTCAGCTTTCTTTTCCGGTTCTGAAACCGCTTTGATGACTCTCAACCGTTACCGCTTACAACACCTTGTTAAGCAAAGGCATCGCGGTGCAATGAAAGCAAGTCGCTTATTGAAAAGGCCCGATCGTTTGATCGGGCTAATTCTTTTAGGCAATAACTTTGTCAATATCCTCGCGTCATCATTGGCGACGTTGATCGCTATCCGGATTGGCGGCGAACAAGCGATTGCCGCCGCCGCGGCGCTGCTGACCCTGGCGGTGCTTATATTTTCCGAGGTAACGCCGAAGACGCTGGCGGCCATCAAACCCGAAATCATGGCCTTTCCGGCCGCATGGATTTATACCCCGCTGCTGAAAATTTTTTATCCAGTCGTCTGGTTGGTCAACCTGGTCGCCAATCTGTTGCTGAGAATCGTCGGCATCAATGTCGCCAAGAGCAAAGAGGAGTCGCTGAACAAAGAAGAACTAAAAAGCATCGTCTCCGATGCGGAAGATTTGATGCCGGCCCGATACCGCAACATGCTGCTGGGCATACTCGACATGGAAACCGCCTCGGTGGAAGACATTATGACGCCGAGAAATGAAATTGTCGGCATCGACTTGGAAGAATCGATTGAGAAAATTATCGAGCAGTTGCAAAACAGCCCCCATACCCGGTTACCGGTTTATAAGAAGAGTATCGACCGTGTCATCGGTTTTTTACATCTGCGCAATGTGTTATCGTTAACCAGTCACGAGGACTTCGACAAGCAATGCATCACCGATCGGATGAGCAAACCGTTCTTCATCCCCGTCAACACCCCGCTTCATAAGCAGATACAGTGTTTTAAGGCGGAAAAATTGCGCATCGGCCTGGTGGTGGATGAATATGGCGATGTGCAAGGACTGGTGACGCTGGACGACTTATTACAGGAGGTGATCGGCGAACTGATTATTGAAGAGGCCGATGTGACTCCTCAGAAGGATGGCAGTTACCTGGTCGACGCCAGTGTGACGGTGCGCGAATTGAACCGCATCACTCATTGGGACCTGCCTATTGAAGGTCCCAAGACACTGAACGGCTTGATCATCGACTTCATGGAAACGATACCGGAACCCGGAACCAGCGTGAACCTGTATGGCTATCGCTTGGAAATTATCAAACGTGATGAAAACACGATCAAACTGGTTAAGTTCCATCCGTTTGAATAAGTCGCCACGCGCCGGTTTTACTGCTTTTAATCGTTGTAATTGCTGTTATCGCTGCGCCGAGCCGCCAACCTCAGAATGACTCGACAAAGCCGGGCGCATCTCTACACCGCAATTCCCATATATGGATAACAAAGAGAATTTGGGGTGTGTTTGGCCGGGATGTCGGCGGCAGGGAGTCCGCCGTCTAGCCCCCAGCACCTAAATTCCACGGCTTTTGGAGTACATTTTACACTCCAGGATAATTTAGGTGCTGGGTGAACGCCGCTCCTCGACAGGCGCTCCCCATGCCCTAAACACCGCAAAAATACTCCATATATGGGAATTACTGCTGAGTAATTACCAATTTGCGTTAAAAATCAATCCATGATTATGATTGCTTGCGCTCGCATAGACTATGCTTTCGGAAATTCTGATTCGATCGCTATTTCCTTAGCAAGCTTAAAATTTACGTCTATACTAAAAGCCTGAGTAGGAATAACTTCACCAATACAATGGCAAAATTTACCGTTTATTTTAAAGATAAAGCAATAAACTCGGATATCTTTGATTCTGGGGTTGTACATATAGGCCGCGATGAAACCAACGATGTGACCGTTGATAGCCTCGCCGTTGCCCCTGCTCATGCCGCTGTCATCATTAAAGACCATGGCTGCATCATTAAACAGCTGAATGACGATTTTCCGTTAATCATCAACAACGCGCCGACCAAAGAGGCCGTTCTACAACATAATGACCGCATCAATATCGGCAAGCATTCCATTGTCTATAGCGACACCGAATCGATCACCATGCCGACCAAGGCCAGCGATAAGGATATCAACTATCTGAATGAGAAGCTCGAGGATAACATCAAAACGGCGGAAGCAAACTTACAGGTCATGAACGGCCCGCATATCGGCAGAATTTTGTCATTAAAAAAAACCATGACCCGGATCGGCAACAACGAATCGGGAGTCGTCGTCATTTCTAGGCGCAAGGAAGGTTACTTCATCGCGGCACTGGAAAGCAGCAAGAACCTGGCAGTCAACAATCAGCCACTCGCGGACAACTCGGTCCGCCTCAATGATAACGATGTCATCACCATCGATAAAATCTCAATGCAGTTCTTTACCAACGAAACGTAACGATGAATCTCGATAAAAACGAAGATAAACGCCGCTTTCACCGTATTTTATATGACGCAGACGCAAACTTGAGCGGCAGTCAAGGCAGTTATCACTGCAAGACCCTGGACCTTTCGCTAAAAGGCTGTCTGTTGAGTTTTGATCGACCCTGGAGCGAAGAACTGGGTCAACTACATACGTTGACGCTGCAATTGTCCGATAGCATCAGCATCAGCATGGAACTCAGCGTCAGTCATGTCATCGGCAACGAAGTCGGCTTTAAATGTGAGCATATCGACGTGGACAGCATCACCGAACTGCGTCGACTACTTGAGCTCAATATCGGTGACAGCGCCCTGCTGGAGAGAGATTTATTGTCTCTGTCCGAAGTCAACACTCACTGATAAAGATCGGCCAGTACGTCCAATGCATCCTGGATGTTGGCCACCGCGCTGATGTCAAGACCGGAGACGGCGTGTTTCGGTTTATTGGCCTTAGGAATCACCGCCCGCTTAAAGCCATGCTTCGCCGCTTCGTTCAACCTCGCATGACCGTTCGCCACCGGTCTGATTTCACCATTCAGCCCGACTTCACCGAAAAAAACCGCATCATAAGGAATCACCCTGTCTTTCAGACTAGACACGACCCCCACCATGATCGCCAGATCCGAACTGGTCTCGCTAACCTTGATGCCGCCAACGACATTGGTATAGATTTCATCGTTGCCGGTAAAAATGCCGCCATGCCGCGACAACACCGCCAACAGCATCGCCAGTCGATTCTGATCGAGCCCCACCGCCAGGCGTCTGGGATTACCATACTGACTTTCCGTCACCAAGGCCTGAATTTCCACCAACAACGGTCGCGTACCTTCCCATAACACCGTCACGACGCTGCCCGGCGCCGCCTTATCGGCGCGCGATAAAAACATCGCCGACGGATTCTTGACTTCCTTCAAACCGGAGCTTTCCATTGCAAAAAAGCCCAATTCTCCGACGCTACCGAAGCGGTTTTTGTCCGAGCGCAACACACGAAAACGCGCATCGTCGGTCGACGACAATACCACCTGGGCATCGACTATATGGCTCAGCGTCATAGGGCCTGCCAACGACTGATCCTTAGTCACATGACCCACCATGAAGATGCTGACGTTATGACGCTTTGCATATTGCGTCAGATAACTGGCCGATTCCCTGACCTGAGACACCGAACCGGGGGCGGAATCGGAATCCAGCGTATACATTACCTGTATCGAGTCGATGATCACCACCTCCGGCTTCTCCTGCTCAATCACCGAGCAAATCTGCTGCACCGAGGTTTCCGCCAACATCTTGATGCCCTCGGTCTTGAGTCCGAGGCGGTGTGCGCGTTCGGCGATCTGCTGCAACGACTCTTCACCGGAGACATAGAGCACGGCGGCCTGACGCAGGGCGATATTGGCGATCGCCTGCAACAGGATCGTACTCTTGCCAGCGCCCGGCGCGCCGCCGATCAACACCACGCTGCCCTTGACGATACCGCCGCCCAGGACGCGGTCAAACTCGGCCAAGCCAGTCGATATTCTTTCCGCCTGCGCCAGGTTGACTTCGGACAATAACTGTACTTCGCTATGCGCGCCGGCATAACCGGCTTTATGTTCCCGCCGGCCAACGGAGCCGAGTTTAACTTCCTTGACTGTATTCCATTCGCCACACGCGGTGCACTGCCCTGCCCAACGTGGATAATCGGCGCCGCATTCGCTACAAACAAAGGCCGTTTTCTGTTTCTTAGCCATTATGCTCGCTCAATGATCTGCACCCGTTGGGTAATGCCGCACAACAGGGTATAAGGTATCGTATCGGCCGCCATGGCGATTTTTTCGATCGCCAAACCCTCTCCCCACAAGGTCACCGGGTCACCGGGCTTCGCGTCCGGCTGGCTTTGCAGATCCACGGTAATCATATCCATCGACACGCGTCCGACCATCGGCACGACTTTGCCATTGACCAGCACCGGAGTGCCGGACTTGGCGTAACGCGGATAACCGTCCCCATAGCCAATCGCGACGACGCCCAGTCGCGTCGCCTTCTCGCAGACCCAATCACCGCCGTATCCTACCGCTTCCCCCGCCGCCAAGGGTTTGACGGCGATGAGCCGGGAATGCAGACTCATCACTGGCTTCAGATTCAATTGCCAGGCTTCCCGATCAACAAAGGGAGAACAGCCGAACAACATGATGCCGGGCCTGACCCAATCCGCCAATGCGTCGGGCCAGCCGAGAATCGCGGCCGAATTGGCGACGCTTCGCTCGCCCGGATAGTCTTTGACCGCCTCATTGAACAACGCGACTTGAGGTGAGGTCCTGCTATCGTTTAAATCATCGGCATAGGCCAAATGAGTGATCAGACGCGGCGGCTGATTAATGCCGAAACATTGCCGCAAATGTCGATAAGCCTGATGAAAATCGGCGCCCTTGAAGCCCAGACGATTCATGCCGACATCCAGTTTCAGCCACACCGAAATTTTCCCCGGACCGTGTCGCTGCCGCAGCATCTCGATCTGCTCAAAGCAATGAATCACCGCATCGAGACCATATTGATCAAGCAGTTTCAGCTCATCGGCACAGACAAACCCTTCCAGCACCGTCACCGGCTTATCAAAGCCGGCCTTCCTGAGCCTGACGCCTTCATCCACCCGCGCCACCGCGACGGCATCGACCTGCCGCCGCAACACCTCGGCGACACGCAATAAACCGTGGCCATAGGCATTGGCCTTGATGACCGCCATGATTTTGGCGTCCGGGGCATGCTGTTTGGCGACTTGCAGATTGTGAGTTAAGGCATCGAGATTAAGCAGGGCATAAGCGGCCGGGATCATTCATAATCCTCGCTGCCATAGGGATCGCCGGCAAAGTTCTCGAAGCGGGTGTATTGCCCCAGGAAGGTCAAGCGCACCGTGCCCAACGGCCCGTTACGCTGCTTGCCGATGATGACTTCGGCAATGCCTTTATCGGGGCTATCTTCGTTATACACTTCGTCACGATAAACAAACACGATCAGGTCGGCATCCTGCTCGATCGCGCCCGACTCCCGCAGGTCCGACATGACCGGCCGCTTATTGGGGCGCTGCTCAAGATTACGGTTCAACTGCGACAAGGCGATCACCGGCACATTCAGTTCCTTGGCCAGCGCCTTCAGGCCCCGGGAAATATCGGAAATCTGCTGCACTCGGTTATCGCCGCTGGAAGGCGACTGCATCAACTGCAAGTAGTCGATAACGATCAAGCCGAGCTGACCGTGCTCCCGCGCCAACCTTCTCGCTCGGGAACGCACCTCGGTCGGCGTCAACGCCGGCGTGTCGTCGATAAACAACTTGGTTTCCGCTAGCATATTGATCGCCGAAGTCAAACGCGGCCATTCGTCGTCATCAAGCTTGCCGGTTCTGACCTTATGTTGATCGATGCGGCCCAACGACGACATCATCCGCATCGCCAGTGCTTCGCCAGGCATCTCCATACTGAACACCGCCACCGGCTTGTCGCCCTGGATGGCGATATTTTCGGCCATATTCATCGCGATCGTCGTCTTTCCCATCGACGGACGCCCGGCGACGATAATCAGATCGGCCGGCTGCAAGCCGGACGTCATGTCATCTAAGTCGTTAAAACCGGTGCTGGCGCCGGTAATGTCTCCTTCCATTTCGAACAGCGTTTCGATCTTATCGACCGCGTCGGCGAGCAAAGACTTGATCGAATTGAAGCCCCCCTGCCCGCGTTGTCGCTGTTCGGCGATCTTGAAAACATGCCGTTCGGCATTTTCCAACAATTCGGCGGTTTCCTGACCCTCGGGATTAAAGGCGGAATCGGCAATCTCGGTACCGACATGAATCAACTGGCGCAACACCGATTTGTCCCTGACGATATTGGCATAGGCGCCGATATTGGCGGCGCTGGGCGTATCCTTGGCCAGCGTGCCCAAATAAGCCAGTCCGCCGATGTCTTTTAACTCGCCGGTTGCCTGCAGCGCCTCTGACAAGGTGATGACATCGAAGGGCTCCTGTTTATCGGCCAGCTTGGCGATCGCCTTAAAGATCAATTGATGATCCTTACGATAAAAATCCACTTCAGACACCTTGTCCGATACATTGTCCCAGGTTTGATTGTCTAGCATCAGTCCGCCTAGGACCGATTGCTCGGCCTGTATCGAATGCGGGGGAACTTTCAGAGAATCGACTGCATAGTCGGAATTGATTGAATAAATGTCGGCCATACCATTAAAACTGCAAATAATAAGTAATGCATCAAGACGCCATGACGATGGAGCTTAGAAGCAAACGCTATTATACCCTACTCGTATTTATTCAGTATTTTTCCGGTAACTGCTAGCTCCACTTATCGAACGCGGCAGGGCATGTAGGGTGGATAAGCCTGAAGGGCGCATCCACCAAAAATGCCGACCCGGTGGATGCGCTCCGCTTATCCACCCTACGAATGGGAGTGAGTAGTTACTTTTTTTGTAACTATTCAGTATGTTTTTTTCAGCATAAGAAATCAACGACCGCTCCCTTTTCTGACATTTCGCTGAAAAGCTCCTCGTGCTCTACAAATCCTTAATCACTCGGACGACGGCGTAATCATCCTCAATCGGCTGTATGCGGAAGCCCAGTTTCTTAGCCAGCGACAGCATCGCCTTGTTGACCGTTAACACCTCGCCTTCTAACTGCCTCAAGCCTTTAGTCCGCGCCGCATCGATCAATGCGCTCATGATCTTGACCCCGATGCCGAAGCCCTGACAATCGTCGGACACGACGATGGCGAATTCCGCCGAATACGCATCCGGGTTGATCATATAACGTCCGACCCCCAACTCATTCGGCATCCTGTCGTCTTCGGTGACCACGACAAACGCCATTTCCCGATCATAATCGATCTGGGTAAAGCGCACGACCATTTCCGGCGTCAGTTCCTGGATCGATTGCATGAATCGAAAATATCGACTGCGTTCGGACAAACGCTTGACAAAATCCTGCTCCAACACCGCATCCTCCGGCCTGATCGGGCGAATACAGATGCGGACCCCGTTCGCCAGCTGGTAATGCCACGTCAATTCCAGCGGATAAGGATGTATCGCCATGTGGCTATAGCTTCTCGGTTGTTTTTGCGCCTGGATTCTAATTTGCGCATCGACGGCCACGGCGCCGCCCTCATCGACGATCAGCGGATTCATTTCCAGTTCGATCACCTCCGGGATTTCGCTGACTAAGGTCGACAGGTTCAACAGCACCTCGACTAGGGCCTGACTATTCGCGGCCGGCAAATGGCGAAATCGGCACAGGTACCGCCCCGCCTTACTGCCGGCAATCATTTGTTCGATCATATATTGATTCAGCGGCGGCAACGCCACCACCTTATCCTGTAGAATTTCCACCAACGTGCCGCCCATGCCCAGACTGACCGCCGGGCCGAATACCGGGTCGGTCACCATGCCAACCATCAGTTCACGGGCACTGGCCGACTGCACCATGCTCTCAAGATTGATCTTGATTTGCTCCAAATGCGGATAACGCGTCGCCAACAGCGCGCTTAACTCGGCGTATTGCACGGCCAGCTCCTGCACATTATTGACATTCAGGCGCACGCCGCCGATATCGGTTTTATGCCGCACTTCCGGGATATCGATTTTCAGCGCCAGCGGAAATTGGAATTGGCCGCTCACTTGCAGCGCCTCGCCGATCGTCTTAGTCACGGCCGTTTGATTAACCGGAATATGAAAGGCCGCCAGAATTTGCTTGGATTCATAAACACTCAGCTGTTGCCGTCCTTGCCGCTGCGCCTCGTCGATGATCCGATAAACCGAGTCAATATCCGGTTCCGGTTGTTGTGCGGAAGGCAGCGGAATCTGTTTCAACAGGATCTGATTGCGCCGGTATTGGGCCAGAAAAGAAAAGGCATCGACCGCCGCTTCCGGGGTATTGAAGTGAGCGACCTTACTGCAGGCGAACAAGGCCCTGCCCGGCTGCACTTTTTCGCCGCCGGTCCAGGACGCCAACACCGGCTTGCTGCTGATGGCGGCCTCATCAATTACCGCCGCGGCGATCTGGGTCGGTTCTGTCAATGCCTGCGGCGTTACGATATTCAACACCCCATCGACCTTAGTATCGGCCAGGCACGCTTGCAAAGCCATACGAAAATGCTCCGCGCTCGCATCCCCCTGCAGATTCAGCGGATTGTCGAGACGACACGTTTCCGGCAAACTTTGCTTGAGCCTAGCCACGGTAAACGCTGACAATTCGGCGATTTGTATTCCGGCCTCCTCAGCCTGGTCGGCACACATCACGCCGGGACCGCCGGCATTGGTAATGATGGCCAACCGGCTATCGACCAAGCTGTAATTGTGAGCCAGAATGCGCGCCGCCGAAAACAGTTGGGCGATGCTGTTGACTCTGACCACGCCGGCTCTGGCGATGGCCGCATCGAACACATCGCCGCTGCCGACGGTCCTGCCGGTGTGCGACATCACCGCCTGAGCGCTGGACTGGTAACGTCCCGCTTTGATCAATACAATCGGCTTCAGGCTGGCCGCCGCCTTCAATCCGCTTAAAAAACGACGCGCATTATGCACGCTTTCCACGTACATGACGATGCTGCGCGTGCGGCTGTCTATGCTGAGAAAATCCAACACCTCGCCAAAATCGATATCCTCGGCATCGCCAATCGAAACGACGGTGGAAAAACCGATGTCTTGCGACCTAGCCCAATCGATGATCGCGCTGCAAACTGCGCCGGATTGCGACAACAAGGCCAGGCCGCCGTTTTTGATCTCATCATAGCCGTAGGTCAGATTGAAATAATTCGCAGGGCGGGCCAAACCGTAACAATTCGGCCCCATGATGCGCATGCCGGTTTGTCTGACCAGCGCCAATAGCTGCTGTTGCAAAGCCTCCGCATCGATGCCGGGACGCTGAAAACTGCTGCAAATGACCACTGAGCGGATACCCTGGTCGGCGCATTGCTTCAACAGCGATGGAATCGTCTGCGCCGGAGTCGCGATGACGACAAGATCGATCGTCTCGTCGATGTCGCCTATGGCCGCATAAACCGGTCTGCCGTTGATCGTTGCATGCTTATCGTTGACCGGATAGACACGGCCGCGATAACCGGCGCTACGCAAATTATTCAACAGGTGGCAACCGACGCTGTCGGCGCGTTCGGAAGCGCCGATAATGGCCACCGACTTGGGCTGAAAAAAATCGCTTAGATAGTGCGGTCCCATGATTTCCTCTAGCAACAGTTCGATTCCAGCTTAACTTAAGCTCCTCACTTTAGCATGAATTATTTAAGCAAACGCGGAGAAATCTTCACGATTAAAGAAGCAATCGCGCGGTATTTTATCATCTCAGCGACGCCGATTCTGACTGTATTCAGCGCCTGAGAACGTAACAACCAGTCTAACGATATCGCTGATTCAAACTCTGCATCCGGCGCGGAGTCCACAGCAAGGATATACGGGAGCCGAAGGATCGAGTGGTAGCAACCAGCCAAGCGTATTAATCGCCTGACGAGACAGCAGATTCAATAAATGAGAAGCGGCGACAAGAACTCAAAGCCTCTGACCCAGGGAGGCTCCCTCATTAAAAAGCGCCTGAACCAACTCATTGATTAATATCGCGTCATCCCTCTGGGCGGGGCGGGTTATTTAACCCGCCCCAAACGTTTAACTTACTCTAGTCACGGTTGAATCGTTCAGGACATCGTTGATCTGTATTTCTCATAGCGACATGCGGCTACTTGCGCCGCGGCTCCGCCAAAGTCTGCACTAGGAGGCCCGCCCTCGGGCCGAATGGCTCTTTTCGCGCCGAGGGCGGCGCTCCTACGCAAAGCACCGTCTTGCCTTCGGATGTATTGAAAAGCGTGAAGCGCATCAAAAACCGGTGCGCTTCCTATCGTCAGCACACTCTACACGTTTAACTTAACTTTAGGCGTATTTGTTGTTCATTTGTAACTATTCAGTATCTTTCAGGGTTTAGGGAGTAGACCATTGATTTCTCGGGACGCGTGAATACTTCCATGTAAGCTCTGACTGCAACGTCCTGTTGCAGACAGCCCGATAAATCAATAGCCTACTCCCTCTTATAAAACTACGCTGAATAATTACGTTCATTTTATGTTTTGCCACTCATTCATTTAATGAGGTAGCCCTAGACTCTGACCGAGTAGCAATTGACGCCGACGATCAACACTCTCGATGAAAAGCCGGGCAAAGCGCCCGGCTTTCTTCATGGAAGACCGATTACAAACCGCCTCTTTCGATCGGCGAATCGACAATCTCATCGACTTCATCCTGAGTCAACACCTGCGCTTCGTAAACCAAGCCCTCATCCTCGATTTTCCCGACGAATGCCCTCAAATGATTGCGCGAGCCTTTCAATAGGTTCTCATAAACCCTGATGATGTCGGCATGTTCGGCGGCATCGATGGCCTCCTGAATGTCGCGCATATCCATCTCTTCGATCAACGCCCCGACATACAACGCCTCCATTCGAGATTTTTCGCCGCGAGCAACGAGTTCATCATAGAGTTCTTGTAAAGCTGGATCGCTGAATAAGCCGATACCGTCAATCGCCGGATCTAACAGATCGTATTTTTCCAACAATAATGCCATTGCATCCATATGCTCCTGTTCGGAGTCGGCAATGTTTTCGAAAACTTCATCATCCCATAAATCATATAGCGTTAAATAAACGTCCCTGGCCATTTTTTCTTCTTCCCGCATAAACAGCAGAGATTCCGTTTCGGCGGCGCTAAGCGGCTGGCTGCCTACGCCGGAATTTTTCGAACCGGCGTAGACGTTGATCGACAGCATCAATAACAAAAGACTGATGATCGAGGTAAGCGGAGATTTCATTTTATGCATCATAGTGTTCCACATAGTTAAATATATTATTAGATTATTACTATATTCTAAATATTTCAACAGAAACTCTGCGGTTTTTGTGATGGTGATCTCACTTTCATCTTTAAGTATTAACCTCAGTTCGGGATAAAAGAATCATATATTGCAAAGAGTTAAGACAGTATCAGGTAGCTCTGGAGGAAGTGTGCGCGGCATGGCCGCGCTCAAGCCTACGCCGCACAAGGACGTGTAAGTGCAGCGGTAAGCAGGAGCTGTTAGCTGCCACGGACGTATTCACCCAGCACCTAAATTCCATAGGCTAATGGCTGCGATAAATCATCTTCGTTTATTTAGGTGCTGGGTGAACGGCGTCTTCTGGAAGAGCTGCCTGATACAGGCTGGTTTGTTAATCCGAACTCAGGTTAAGTATTATAAAAATCGAATTTCAATCGCATCTTTCAAAACACAAAAAAGGGCGAAGTCTCAGCGACTTCGCCCTTTGCTGACTGGAATTCATTCAGCGCTTAACATTCCGATATATCTTATTATTCGCCGAACGGCCACCACCAGCGTTTTTGCGCGCCGGGAACATCGCCTTTGGCCTTTCCTTCGGTATTCTGACGGATTTTTTCCATTTGTTGCTGCCTTTGCTCCATGCCTTGGCTTCTTTCCTTGATTTGTTGTTCGCTGCGCTCGCGAATTTGTTGGCCTTGACCCTGACCGTCGTTTATGCGTTCGCGTATTTGCCGTTCCTGCCGCTCCCTGACTTGATCGGCTTGCTGAAGCTTCCTTTCTCCTTGCCCCTGCAACTTCTGCTGCTGTTTTTGCGCCTTGTCGCGTATTTGTTCTTGCTGGCGTTCGCGCACTTGATCAAGTCGCTGTTGTCCCGTCGCAAAACCGCTATCCATTCTCCGGCCTCCGCCGCCGCCAGGGCCTGCATGACTTTGCGCCGCCAAGACTAAAGCGGCGGCAACCATGACTGTTTGACCTATCTGCTTGCTGTTCATAACCCACCCCTCATTTCATTGTTAAAAAAACCGGTTTCAATGATGATCCTCAATCTCACCGGCATCATGAGCCTCCAGAATGCCTTGTCTCACCTGATCCGCCATATCGGCCATTGCTTGATTATCCGGCACCGAAACCCCAAGGATGATATTCAAGGCTTCCACCATTTCGGCGTTAATCGGCATGCGTTTTTCGGCGGCAAAACCAAGATAGCGAGCCGCTTTGCTTAAATCGCCCTGAGTCACGGCTTCCTTGTATAAGGCAATATTTTGCAACGGCGCATGAATCTCGCCCGTCGGATTACTTTCTAACTCTTCATGCGCCTTGCCTAGCGCTTTCTGCAAGACATGCGCCGGAGCCCTGGCCGCATTGAGCCGCCCCAGCTCGACTTCCGGAAGCCCTTCCTGAGCCCACACCGGTCTGCCGCCCGATTTCAAGACAGTATTCTCCACCGCCTTCGCGCCGCCGCCGTGCCCTCTTTCTCTCCCCGGATCGTAGTTACCCTGACGACCACGGCCATGATCCCCACCCGAGTGTCCTCCGCCAGCATGACCGCGACCCGCAGAACCATGCCCGCCGCCATGATCACTGCCGTGATCTTCGGCATAGGCTAGATTGAGCGTCGACAAGCCTAAAGCCATCGCGATCATCAGCGTCGAGACGACAGACAAGACCTTTAGATACGGATTCCTATCAGTAATGCACATAGTCGCCCTCTCTGCAATATTCAAATGAAATCAGCCACCGCCAGAATGCGCCAGCCGCCCTATAAGCAGCCGGCGCACCGTAGACCGTGGATGTCATTCAATGCCAATATCGTGAACAAACTCAATGACCTGCAACGCGTCATCGGCCGTTTGCGTGAACCCGTCGATGCCGTCATTGTCATTGGCATCCAAAGTCCCGTCAGCGTTATTATCGACGGTATTGGCGATGGTTTCGAAGCTGACGCCCGGCACCGTAATGGTTTCTCCGTCATAGGTGGTCGTGCCGCCGGTGACCAGATTCACTTCCACGGATTGATAAACATCGTCGCTTAAGTCATCCGGGGTATCCAGTCCGTCAACCTGAACATTGACATATACCGAGCTGTCCTTGTAGGCGGTGCTGGCGCCATCATAGGTGTAATTTGAAACCAAGTTGGCCAGCTCATCGTTGACGCCGAGGAAGGTGCTGACGGTGACGATGTTATCGACAGTCAATGACGCGGTTTTATCAGACGCCGCGGCAAACAACGATGCCGCCAGATCCAGTTGTGAATCGACCGGCACCAGGAAGGTGTAAGTGCCGCTGCCGGCTTCCCCGCTATAGTCTACCTTAACCTCCAAAAGACCATCATCGTTACTGTCGGTCGCGGTCAGCAAAGCCTGGTAAATAGCCAGATTTTCCAGCGGCGAGTCGATCGTACTGCCATCCACCACCAGCCGTCCGGCATCATCGACGGTCACAGTTTCGTCTCCCAGCGTGGTGCCATCCAATTTCGACAACGCCTCGGTCAATGAATGATCCAATACCTTGCTGGGAGACCTGGCGACATTGGTTCTGCCAACGTCTACTTCCTGCACGGCATCGGCATATTCAACCGGTACTTCGTATTTGCCGTCGCCGTCGGTGTCGACCAATTGGATAACGGTGGGCACCCCATCGACGATGATGATGGGTTGCACCTGACCATTGGCATCCAATACCGGTTCACCGCTATCGTCGCGCAAAATAATCCACAGATCTCCAAATAGGTCGCCTTTCATCGTGCCGGCGGCATCCGGTTTACCTTGCGAACCACTGCTGTGAGGATTGGCTTCGCGGTTGCCCTGCGCCCACTCCGGACGATCGGAGTCATCGTCGCCTTCCTCCTCGTCGGAAAAAACGGAGAAAATTTTGTCGAAGACGCTTTTCGAGCCGCCTTGACCTTGACCTTGTTGACCACCCTTGCCGGCTCCGCCGCCACGCTGCTGCCCCGAACCCTGGTGCCCTTGTTCAGTCGGCTGTTCGGCATAACTGTCGCCGATACTCCAAGGATTGACCGCTAACGGTAAGGCCGCGAAACTGATGACAGCCGCTGTTCCGGTTACGGAAAGGGCTTTACGGATTGATTGCTTTAGAGTTTTCATAACACTCACCTTTTCGATTTGCTAGTACTTTAAAAAACACTAGTTTTCATTATTGACTATATCCGCAAAAAAAATTTCTTTCTTCTACTTCCTATGCGTATGCGTTACCCCTCTTATTAATATCCGCAGAATTAACAAATTACTTATATTTCACTATATGAAATAGTACACCTAATATCAACAAAAAACCTCTTTATTTTCATTGAAATTCAAGCTATTTCAATTGCCCGACCAAACCGCCACGTCCCAGGATGCGCGGCCAAAACCGATGACTGCAAAACGTTGATTTTGTGGGTCGGGGCGCAATCCAGGGATGAATTCAATCAGCGTCTCCCTAAACACGGGAACTAGAAACGAGCGCCTATTCCTAGACGCACTAGGTCGGTCGTATTATCGAACGTCAGTTCATCGCTATTGCTGCCGTTGCCATGCGCGGTCACAATCTCAAAAGGCTCGTAAACGGTATGGGTATAATCCAGACGCAAGAAGGCATGCTCGGTAAACGGCACCTCCGCGCCGATGCCCAAGCGCAGACCGGTCAAGCCTTCCTCCCGGTCTATATCGTTGCTACGGTTATTGCCCTTCGCATAACGGGTATTAAATTCGGTCCTAACGCCTCCGCCACGCACATACAACAAGGCGCCGTTATTGAGGATATAACCCAGCTTGCCGCTGATGCCCATCGTTTCCTTGACCTCGACGGAAAAATCCCGACCGCCGCCACCCGGCGTGTCACGATTATGCTGCCATTCCAGCGAATTAATCTCCCCTTCCAGTTCCACGGCCATATAGAGACGCCGCCAGTTAAAACCATAACCGGCAAATACACCGGGGGTAAAGCCATGGTCGGCAAAGTCAACGTTATAATCAAAAGGTCCCACCCCCTGATCTCGGTGAAGACCGCTCAGTGTCGTATTGGTCATGCCGTAGCCGATTTGCGCCCCGGCATAAAGCCCGGTCAAATTGTCCGCATCGAAGCTCACGCCGGATTGCGGCACGCCCTGAAAACGCCAGCCGACACCTAGATTGAACATGGATTCGCGGATATCGAAATTTTCATCGAAGCCAAGCGATTGAATCTGGGTGTCTTCATAATTAGTGACGGTGGAGTCCATACGTCCGAACAGATGATCGCTGAGCGCAAACTCCAACCCGACGCCAAAACGCAAGCCGACCAAGGTAATATCGTCGGCGAAGGCGTTTTGAGGACTATCGTTGAGCGTATAAAAGCTGTTGAACTCGGTATTCACCGCGCCAACCCGGCCATAAAACAGCGCATTGTTCATCAGCGCCCGACCTAAACGCAAACTGGCGCCGTAGCTTTCATTTTTTTCCAACCAGAAGCTGCGGCTCTCGGACTTTTTCTTACGATGAAACCACTTGCTATTGCTGGTCTCCCCCTCCAGTTCCAAGCCCAGATACCAGTCCTGCCAGTTAAATCCGTAACCGGCAAACACGCCGCCGACCATGCCGGCATCGCCATATCCGGCCTGATCGCTGCCGCCCTCGCTGCGCTGTTCGAACGAGCGGGTTGCTAAGCCGTTATAGCCATATTGTCCGCCCAGATAAAAACCGGCCGGCCCGGATTCGCTGGCGCCGCTGCCTGTCCACAGGGAATTCAAGCCGGCAACCAGCTCATCGTTAATCGGATACAGCCGGGCGCCCAGGGTAATAAAAAACTGGTGGCGATAATAGTCTTGAGAGGAACCGACCTCATTGACGCCAAGATTGGAATCACGATGCAGATAACGATAGTCGCCGGCCAGATAAATCTGTCGGGTAATGTTGTATTCGAGTCCGAATCCGGCATCGACATAATCGTCGCTGCGGCTGATTTGTTGATAATCGTATTTGCTATAAGTCAAGTGGGATTTCAGCGTCACGGCCGGCAATAATTTATGCCGAATATCGGCGCCATAGCGGGTCTCTATCGCGCTGGAGGCATTAACCAACGTGGTTTCCTCCACGGCCCTGTCGACCGACGCCGACCACATCGTGCTGGGAGTCGCCCTCCAGCGCACAGTGGCGCCGAAGTCCGGCTTGGTGATCGCGTTGAAGCGCGGATCGGCGAAGTCCTGCCATATATAACCGCCATAGACTTCGGCCCGCAAACGATTGCTGATCGCGCTGGTAAGCCCCACCGCAGTGCGATAGCCGTCCGAATCGCGCTGGAATCCGTTATCATCGAACGTATCGAGATATTCGCGGCGATCAAAAATAAACTGGACAAAAGGCTGCAAACGCCTATCTCGGGCATAGCTAAACCGCAGCCCCAGACCGTAAAGATCGCGGTCCCGGTCGTCATGATTGACCGGCGTGCTGTCGGTCGCAACATCCTTGAAATCCAGATTCTGGAACGTGCCTCCGAAACGCATCGCGATATCGCCAGCTCGCTGCAAGGTACCGACATGTGCTTCGGTGGAGGAAAACACGGTGGGGTTGCGGCCGAAAAAACTGTCCGGAGACGCGCGAGACTCATGGCCCTGCCGATAATTGAAACCGGCGAACACATTGCTCGACTTAGTGAAATCGTAACGCCCCGAGGTGCCGACGTTGAAATCGTCATAATCCTCGGTGGTGCGCTCATCGTAACGGGCCAAATCAGCCGACGAACTGAAATTCAACTGATGCCGCTCCCAGTTCGACTGAATATCCAATGACGGTGAAATCAACAGCAATTGATCGCTAACGGTATCCCTGCGGGTCGCAAAGATATTGTTGTCGTAAATGCCGATCAACGCCAATTCCGGCTTGACCAGAAATGAGCCCATCTCGTAACCCGACTTGGTCTTCAACAGGGGATTGGTGCGCTCTGGCCTATCGGGTGTGACCGGCTCTTCCTCAGCCAACGCGGGCGCTATTCCAGCGCCAAACAAAACGGTCAAGGGAATGATGGTCTTAAATTTCACGATTGCAATTTCATCCTAAAAAGAATTTGATAGGCAATAGGGTCTTCATCTATTTTTAATTAGTACTAAATGTAAATTATCAAGGATGAAGGACGCTATGCTTTTAATTATTATTGATTCTGGGGTTGCCATTAAAAATAGCATAATATCCTGTTGTTACAAAATACTCTTGAGATAAGCCGTCCTATTGGCGCTCCCGTAACATCTGCAGCGCCAAATCCGCCATGTTCTTAGACCCCCCGCCCTCTCCGAGCTTTTCCTTAACCGCCTGCAGTTCGTTGATCATCGCCTGGCGATAGGCTTGATCGCTCAGCAATCGTTCGATTTCTTCGGCAAGCCTGTCGGCCGTGGCCTCGTGCTGAATCAATTCCTTGACGATCGCTTTGCCGGCGACGATATTGGGCAAACCGATAAACGGCGTTTTCACCAGTATCCGTCCCAGCCAATAGGTCACCGAGGCAAGCTTATAGGCAATCACCATCGGCACCGTCAACAAGGCGATTTCCAGCGACGCTGTGCCGGAAGTGGTCATCACCGCATCGCAACATTGCACGACATCATAAGGCTGATTCTTGATCACGTTGATCGGAACCGCTGTCTGTTGCAGATAGTCCTGTAAAACCCTGTCATCGATGGAACCGGCCTGCGGCAGCAGAAACTGCATACCGGGATGATCGTTCCGCAGTTTTTCCGCGGCGCCTAACATCACCGGCAGCATCCGTTTGATTTCGTTCATGCGGCTGCCGGGCAGAATCCCGACTACCGGTTTTGTTGGATCCAGCTGGAAACGGCGGAAATCCTCTTCCTTATCATGCAGCGGACGCACCTTATCGACCGAAGGATGACCGACATACCGGACCGGTATGTCCTCCGCCTCGTAATAGGCGGTTTCAAATGGAAAGATCACCGCCATCATGTCGATCGCCTTGCCGTATGTCAATACCCGTCCGGACCGCCACGCCCAGACCTGCGGGCTGACATAAAACAATACCTTGATACCCTGTTTTTTCGCGAATTGCGCCAGTTTCAGATTGAACTCCTTATAATCGACACAAACCAGCAAATCAGGCCTCTCCGCCTGTAATAAGGCTTTCATTCTCATTAAGGCGGCGCGGATTTCGCGATAGTGTTTCAGCACCTCTATCAGGCCGATCACGCCAAGCGACGAGGAGTCGACCTTGATGTCGATGCCCGCCTGACGCATGACCGCACCGCCCATGCCGATGCCGCGTATATCCGGCAAATGCTTTTTCAGCTCCAGAAACATATGGGCGGCATGCTGATCCCCGGACGATTCACCGGCGCTAAGCATGATGGTTAATGGCTTGTTTGCTGACACTGTGTTACCCATAACTAAAAAAGGCCAGCGCGATGGCTGACCTTGAAACGTTGGAAAGACGGGCTTCGCCGCACTCTGCCCATCCTACGAAAAGTTAGATCCGATTATCGTTACGATAATGCCGATTTAATCACCAAAGCGATTTCCTTAACCGTATCATCGGCCAGTGACGAGCAGATCGGCAATGAAAAACAGTTCTCGGCAACCGATTCGGTCACCGGCAGCGACAAGCCCGCACATTCTTCTTTGAATACATTCTGTCGATGCAAAGGCACCGGATAATAAATCGCGCAGCCGATCTTTCGGTCCTGCAAAGCCTTGATCACTTCATCGCGGCGCTCGCACAGCAAAGTATATTGATGATAGACATGCTCACCAAGACCATCTTCATAAGGAGTCGTCAAGGACAGTTCGGCCAGCAAATCCGAATACAGATGGGCGGCGTGTCGACGCGCCTGGTTGTATTGATCGATACGCTTCAATTTCGCCCTTAGCACGACGGCCTGCATTTCATCGAGCCGGCTGTTATAGCCGATCACGTCGTGATAATAACGCACATCGGAACCGTGATTACGCAGCTTTCTCACCATAGCCGCGATATCATCGGACTGGGTGGTCACCAGGCCGCCGTCGCCGAAGGCGCCCAGGTTCTTGCTGGGAAAAAAACTGAATCCGGCCGCATCGCCGATGGAACCGGTCTGTCTGCCATCGATGCGGGCGCCAAAAGACTGCGCACAATCCTCGATCAACTTCAGGCCATGCGCGTCGCACAAGGCCTTGATCCGAGCCATATCGGCCGGTTGACCGAACAAATGCACCGGCATCACCGCCTTGGTTTTCGGCGTAATCGCTGTTTCGATGTTTTCCGCGGTGATATTGAAAGTCTTAGGGTCGATATCGACGAACACCGGTTTGGCGCCGACATATTTGATCGCTTCGGCGGTGGCGATGAAGGTGAAGGCCGACGTGATCACTTCGTCGCCGACGCCTATTCCAGCCGCCTGTAAGGCCAGATGCAAGGCATCGGTGCCGGAGGCGCAGCCGATCGCATGTTTAACGCCCAGATATTCAGCGGCTTCCTGTTCGAAGGCCTGCACATTCGGTCCGAGAATAAAGGCGCAATTGGCGATCGTTTCGGTCAAGCCTTGCTCGACTTCGTCTTTGATTTCGGCGTACTGCGCCTTAAGGTTAACCATTGGTATCATGTTACTGCTCTTTAACCGTGTGTTAATAGTTGAGTGATTTGAATCGCCGTAGCCAGCGCCCGCTTGCCGGCCTCGCCGGAAACCAGCGGATTCTCGCCGGTCTGTATGCAGTTGACGAAATGCTTGATTTCCTCCAGCAATGCATCGCCGTTCTCAAAGACCGATTCTTCCGTTTCGATCTCGGGGATGCCGGGAAACATTTCCTTGCTGCCGGTTTTATGTTTGGTCAATACCCGGTTCTGGAAATCGACCGAAACATAGGAGCTGGGACGGAACATACGCATTTTGCGTTCCATCTTCATGCTGATACGGCTTGCGGTGACATTGGCTACGCAACCGTTTTTGAAGGTCAGACGGGCATTGGCGATATCGGTGCCCTTCGTTAATACCGCCGTGCCACTGGCGTCGATGCGTTCAACTTCCGAGTCAACCAAAGCCAGAATGATGTCGATATCATGAATCATTAAATCCAACACCACACTGACATCATTAGCACGCGGATTGAATGGCGACAAACGATGCGACTCGATGAACAACGGCTTGTCTTCGATCGCCTCCAAGCCCCGAACGGCCGGATTGAAGCGTTCCAGATGACCCACTTGTAAGATGACGTTTCTATCCTTGGCGATAGCGATCAAATCTTCCGCTTCTTCGACGGTCACGGTAATCGGTTTTTCCACCAACACATGCGCGCCGGCATTGAGAAAATCACGCGACACCGCGTGATGCAGGCTGGTTGGCACGACTATACTGACCGCATCCACTTTACCCAGTAAAGGCTGATAATCGGTTAATGCCTCCGCACCTAGTTTTTCGGCGACGCTACGTGCGGCCTCCTCATTGATATCTACCACTGCGACCAGTTCACAATCGTCTAAAGAGGCGTATTTTTCCGCATGAAATTTCCCCAAATATCCGGTTCCGATTACAGCACACTTAAGTTTACTCATAGACTACTCAATTCTGATTGACACCATAGCGGATAACAACAAATATCCGACATAAAAAATGGCGCCTATTGTATCACCAGATTTAAAAGCGAAATAAATGAATCGTGTCGATCCCCCTGAAAAGCGCTGCTGACACAGGTTTGAGAGCGTCAAAATAGCGCCAGAAAGCTACTCGATCTCTTTTTTCAGACAAAAATCTTCCGGAAAACCATCACAATCGTGTTTACTGACCAAGCCCTTGGCCACCATCTCCTCGATGGTTTGCTCAATAAACCTGCGTTCAAAACTGCAAAAACAGCCATATATAAAACGTTTCGGACAATAAGGGCAGTTATGTCCGGCCGCCGGTTCATAGAGCTGTTTCATTTCACGATCCCAAACATCGATCGCATGTAAGATCAGTTGCTCGGTATTATCAACATGATTAGCCATCATTCCCCCTTACCGTTCAAGACAGTCTACAACAACTCGCCTGTGCATTCTTATCCCAGGTCATAACGGCATTCTTACACACAATTCAATCACTTTTCCCGATTAAAACGCCTCCACCGAACGCACACATCCACCACCCTCGCTAAGCTACTGATATAAAAGTACAAAATAAATTGTTCACTTTCTATACAATGCAAACAGACACAAACAATGACGCGGCATGCAGCGATTTATGAAGCCTTGTTCCACAACTTTATCCACAGCTTTTGTGGGTATCCCGGATTACAGCTTTTCCCGTGATGATGATTTGACTGTTAACGTGGTTGTAATACCGGGAACTGTCGATATACTCCTGGTATTGTCGCCCGATCATTGCAATGAGGACAGATCATGGCCACCCGATACCGTCGTTTCCGTGATATTTCGACCAGCGAACGCATACTGGATAGCTTGTTTTTGCTGACCATCGGCCTGGGATATCTATTCGCCCTAACCCACCTGTACTTCACCCACAGCAGCCGCGATGGCCAACCGGGATTGTCGGTCGATGACGTGATGATCGCCTATTACGGTTCGCACGATCATAGCCGACTAGGCGCGGCGATCAACGGCCCGATGGAACCGAATTTAAGTTCGAAAGCCGACAAGCTGGTGATTCTGAAGTGGCTGCAGGATGGCAAGAACGAAGAGGAATATAGGCAAAAAATCCAGCCGATACTGGAACGGGATTGCTTGACCTGCCACCGCCCCACTATCAATGAAAGCATCCCCGACCTGAGCAATTTCGAAGCGGTATTGGAAGTCACCGACGCAAACGGCGCCTCGTTGCCGGCGCTGGTGAAAGTCTCCCATATCCACTTATTCGGCATCGCCTTCGCTGAAAATCTTGGAAACGGAGCGCCAGCGAAGTGAAGATTTTTAGTCCCCGATAGGCGTAGCGCCGGGCGGGTTTTCGTAGCAAAGCGGAGAAAACCTGCAAGGCATCGCGAAACGCCGTCAAGTCATTTGGAGCCTAGGTTCCGACCCCTTGGTGGGTCGGGACGAGGCGACGAGGACGAATCGGGGCCGCCGGAGGCATTGGCTGCCGCGTAATTTTTGCCGCTTGATTGGGCTGGGATGCCCAAAACAAGCTTTCGCAAAAATAGCGGCACTTACACATTTTGTTTTTGATCGGCAAGATTTTCATTCTGACCGAACTCAATCCAATCCTGAAAAGAACCATCGTTGCAATTCCGTTTGTCGCGATGGTGATCGATATTTCTTCCTGGTACATCACCACCATCATCCCTTGGTTCGCCTATGTCGTCGTGACCGCTGGCGGCCTGCTCGGCCTGTCATTGGCGACGCAGATTCTAGTCAGTCTTTATCAGATGTGGTTTTATCCCTTTCATCCATCATTGGAAATGTCGCAGGAGGCGCAAAACCGGGTCGAGGCTTGTCAAGAAATCCTCGAAGGCTTCGGCTATGACATGATGCCAGAAAACAAAGGTTGGTTGATCAGGGAATCGTTACGCACGTGGCATTTTCTAACCGATGTCGAGGAACTGGAAGACTATACCCGCCAAGTCAAAGAGCGCCATCAAGGCGATTGAAGTTTTTGCGTTAGTCAATTTATTGAGTAACTATTCAGCGTATTTTTATCAGAGGGAGTAGGTTTGGCGCTGCTCTGCTAAACGTCCCCATCAAGCCAAGTCGGCCAGAATCTTATCCCGCACCAACTGCCCGCTCAAGGTCACCATCGGCATGCCGCCGCCGGGATTGACGCTGCCGCCGACATAATACAGGTTGCGGAGTTGTCGGTCGCGTTGAGGCGCCTTGAAGCCCAGGTTCTTGAAACGATCCGAGACCACACCGTAAATCGAGCCCTGATTAGAATAATAATTCGCCTCGATGTCCAACGGCGTCCAAGTCTCCTCGCAGACGATATGCCGGCGCAGATCCTCCAATCCCATGTTTTCCAACTTGGTCAACACGCGCTCGCGGAAATCCATGCAATCCTCTCGCCGCATGGGCTGCTCCGGATCCAAATGCGGGATATGCGGCAAAACCTTGATGATTTCACACCCTTCCGGCGCTTGGCCCGGATCGCTCTTGACCGGCGCGACCAAATATAAGGTCGGATCGTCGGATAGACGATTTTGATGAAAAGCGGACTCGAAATGTCGTTTCGGCTGTTCCGAATAGAAAAAATTATGATGCGCCAGTTGCGGATATAGCTTGTCGACGCCGAGATGCATGACCAGGCCTGAGCAGCTAGGAGCGAAGCGCCGCAACGCCTTTAATTCCCGCTCCGATCGTTGCAATAATTTGCGCGCGGCAGGAATAACCTCCATATTGGAAACGACGATATCGGCCGCCAGCGTCTCGCCATTACCTAGCCTAACCGCAGACACCCGATCATGATCGGCTTCTATGCGCTCCACTTCACAGTCGAGATGAATCTCGACACCGAGCTCCTCCGCCAGCTGCTGCATTGCACTGGCCAAACCATACATGCCGCCTTTGACATACCACAGTCCGTACTCGAACTGAATATATGGCAGCAGATTCATCAACGCCGGCGCATCATAAGGAGACGAACCGACATATTTGATAAAGTAATTCAGCACGTCGACCAGCTTCGGGTTACTGATATAGCGCCTGACGCCCTGATCCATCGAGCGGAACACATCGAAATCGAAGAGACTGTGCAGCACGCCGTAATGGCCGAGCAATTCGCTAAAGCTATCCAGGCCCTTGGCGAAATAGCCTTGTTCGGTGACCTGGCCGAGTTTTTTCGAGTAAGCCATGAAACGCTCGAATTCGGCCACCGACTTTTGATCGAGCTTGCCCAATTCGCTGCGCATCGTTTCGGGATCTGAGCTTAAATCGAACACCGCGCCATCGGCGAAAAAGTTGCGCCAGTGCGGTTCCACCGTTTCAATCTCGACATAATCCTCCAGTCTTTTACCAACCCGCTCGAACAAACGCCTGAATATATGCGGCATGGTCAAGATCGACGGCCCCAGATCGAACGTGAAGCCATCTTTCTTCAGCACATTGAGCTTGCCGCCAACTTGGGCGTTTTTTTCCAGCAGGGTGACGGCAAAGCCTTCGCTGGCCAGGGAAATGGCGGCAGACAGTCCGCCGAGCCCGGCCCCGATGACGACAATTTTTTGCTGACGTGGTTGAGTGTTCATGTTAATGCTGTCTTCTCGAAACGAAAATCAGAAAATTGCGCCAGTGCTGACCAAGATTCAGCCCGGCATATTGTTGAAAAGCGCGCAATTCGCGCCAGTTGCGCCCTATCCGTCCCAAAACGGACCCAGAGCCGAATAAAAAATCGATGAAGGCGCGCAGTTCTCGATAGCGCTGTTCCGAATAGGGAAACCAGTTGGGTTCCCGACTGAAACGGGCGCGACTGACCAAACCAGAAACGGTATAGGTGAAACTGCGTAATCCTTCCGCGCCATGATAGCGGCCGAAACCGCTGCGGCCGACACCGCCGAACGGCAGTCCGGGGTGACCGACGTTTTTCAGCACATCATTGACGATCCAGTTACCGACCGGTAATCGCTCGGCAAGGCGCCGCGCCTTGTCGATATTCCGGCTCCAAATGCTGACGTTCAGCCCGAAATCAACGGCCTTGACCCGTTCGACCAGCTCTGTTTCATCGCTGAACGACATCACCGGCAACAAGGGGCCAAAGGTTTCTTCCCGCATGATATTCATGTCGTCGCTGACATTCCATAACACCACGGGCCGCAAATAAGCACCGTCCCGGGTCAATGGCCCGGAGGCCTGAGCCCCCTTGGCCAGCGCATCCCGATACTGGGCTTCAATCACGGATAGCTGATGGGGCGAACTGATTGCACCCAAATCGCCCTGATCACCATGACCGACTTTCAGCACGGCCACGGCCTCGCAAAGCCGTTCGACGAAGACTTCGAAAAGACTATCCTCGACATAGAGACGCTCAACCGCGACACAGACCTGGCCGCTATTGCAGAAGGCGCCATAAAGGGCGCCATTGACCGACCGTTGCAGATCGGCATCGGCAAACACCAGCATCGCATCCTTGCCTCCCAGTTCGAGTATCACCGGAATCGGATGGCGCGCGGCGGCGGCCATGATGCTGCGACCGGCATTGACTCCGCCGGTAAAAAAAACCAGATCGGGACGTCGCTCTATCAATTCACGCCCGGTCTGCGGCCCGCCGACCAGCCATTGCACCAATCCTTCCGGAAGCTCAAGCGGCGTCAGCAGATCGAGGATCAACTCGCCGACCGGCAGGCTCAATTCGGAGGTTTTGAAGACGACGCCGTTGCCGGCAATCAACGCCGACAATAAAGGATACAGGGTCAGCTGTAAGGGAAAATTCCACGGCGAAATCACCGCGACCACGCCATAAGGCTGGTATCGGTAGCCCGCCTCCGCATCGGGAAAAGCCAGCGGCGAAGTGCTTACCGGTCTAGGCGCCAAGATGGCGCCCGCATGTTTACGGTAATAATCCATCATCGCCAACAGCGGATAAATCTCGCCCAACAAAACTTCGCTCTTGACCTTGCCGGTCACCGCAACCAATCGCTCGGTGATGTTATCGAGATCGGCAACCAATCGCTCCCGCAATGGCGACAATATCGCCAGACGCCGCTCGACGCTATAAGAACTCCAGATCGCCGCCGCCTGCCTAGCCGTCGCCATGCGTCGGCCGACTTGCTCGGCCGGCGTCACCGAATAGGCTTTCAGGCGTCGTCCGTCCAGCGGACTGAATACCTCGATCGTTTTCACCGTCACGACAAGGACGGCCCCAACCAATCGTTGTTCGGTATCGCGGGAAATTCGACACCGTACTTATCACAAATCATGTTGGCGGAAATACGGGCGGACTCATAAATAGTCGGCAAACCGCTGCCCGGATGAGTGCCGCCACCGACCAGATAACAACGTTCCAGTTCTTCGAAACGATTATGTGGGCGCCAATACAGCATCTGACTGAATTTATGCGACAAATTGAAGGTTGCGCCGAAAAACACATTTTCGTCGTGCTGCCAGTTCTCCGGCGTAATGTTTTTCTCATAGACGATATGGTCGCGAACATCATCCAAGCCCAGCCTGTCGCCGAGGGCATCGAGCACCTGCTCGCGGACTGCAGCCAACTGCTCCGGCCAGGCTATGCCGCTCTGATTGTTAGGCACCGGCACCAGCACATAAAGCGTCGACTGGCCGGCCGGCGCCAAACTGTCGTCGCTGACGCTGGCATTTTGCACATAGAACGAAAAATCATCGGACAGTGTTTTATTGGAAAAAATATTGTCTACATTGCCTTTGTAATCGCTGGCGAAGACGATATTGTGATGAGGAATATCATAGCGTTTGTCCAGCCCCAAATAGAGCATGAAGGTGGAACAGGAATATTCCTTGTTGCCGATGTTCTCGCGGCTGTAACGTTTCAATACACCGGGCTCGACCAGCTCGGTCATCGCATAGGCGAAATCGGCGTTGACGATGACTTCATCGGCCGTCACCTCGGAACCGTCCGCGAGCCTGACGCCCGTCGCCCTGCCCTTTTCGACGATTAACGACTGCACCGCCATGTTGCGATGAATGGCGCCGCCCTGCTCCTCGATCACTTTAGCCATCGCGTTGGAAATACGATTTAACCCGCCCTTGACATGATAGATGCCGTAGCGATGCTCCAGATAGGACAGCATCGTAAACAAGGCCGGGCATTGCCAAGGCGACATGCCCAAGTATTTGGATTGAAAGGAAAAGATCAAGCGCAGCTTTTCTTCCTGAAAATAACGACCCAAGTTGGAAAAGACACTGTGATTGACGGCAAGCTGCGGCAAGGCCTTGAGGAGGTCGAGCGAGAAAAAAGCCTTCAGACTGGAATAATCGCGGGTGATGCAGGGGTAAAGATGACGGAAACGCTTATCTTCCCTGGCCAGGAAACGGTCGTAATCGGCCGGACTGTCGGGGAAAACCCGCCGCAACTCCTGCCGCATTTTGTCCGGGTCGGAATAAACCTGGATCTGCCGGTCGTCGAACAGCAAGCGGTACATCGGCTCCAAACGCATGAACTCGAGATAATCGGCGCTGTCGCGGCCGCACAGTTCAAACATTTCATCGAGCACCCCCTTCATCAATAGGAAGGTCGGCCCGGTGTCGAAGATAAAACCATCGGCCCTAATGCCCCGGTTACGTCCTCCTATCTCGCTATTCTTGTCGAATAGGGAAACCTTAAAACCGCGATGACTGAGCAGCATCGCCGCAGTTAATCCTCCGGGACCGCCCCCGACGATGACGATATGTTTTTCTGCCATGCTTTATCCTGTTACCCGTTTGTTTCCTAAAGTGTAATTATTCAGCGTATTTTTATCAGAGGGAGTAGGCTATTGATTTATCGGGCTGTCTGCAACAGGACGTTGCAGTCAGAGCTTACATGGAAGTATTCACCCAGCACCTAAATTAACGAAGATTATTAATCATAGCCAATAACCTAGGGTATTTAGGTGCTGGGTGAACGCGTCCCGAGAAATCAATGGTCTACTCCCTAAACCCTGAAAGATACTGAATAGTTACCCTAAAGTAATCTTCAAAAAAAATGCCGATTACCTCAGCACTTTTACTCAAAGCGCTGATTAAATTGGCACTTCCCGCAGCTCATGCATGCACTGACAAAATCGGTGACTGCAAGTCATTAATTTTCTGATCCGCTGACGAACCGCTTTGCCAGCGGCAACCGCCGAATAAATTCAGGGATGAATTTATTCGGCGTGACTTTAATAGATAAGCGGAAACATTTTCTTTGTTACTCGGCAATAGTCTAGATAGTCCTGGCCGAAATGTTTATGTAAACAGCGCTCCTCTACCTCTATGCGCTTGCACAACACATAAAAAAGCGGCAGCAATAACACGCTCATCGCTAAAACATCCCCCATTGCGATGCCCGCACCGGTAAAACCGCCGATCAGTCCGCTATAGGACGGATGCCTGATGTAACGGTAAGGACCTGTTGTGACCAGGACATGTGCTGGCTGAATGCTGACTCGGCTGCTAAAAAGCCGGCCCAAACTAAACACCGCATACAGCCTAAGCGCCAATCCAGCCAAAAACACCGCCATCGCCACTAGTTGCCTAATATCGGCCGGCAGCGGCAAAGGCCATAAATGTCGTTCCTTAATCACTAACCCGGCCAGCAATGACAGACAGACGACAATCCAAATCCAATGCTCTTTATAGAGGCTGCGCTGATCGTTTGCAAGCGCTCGTTTGCGGCTAGCCAAAACGATGCTTAATTCGGCAAGCGCCCAAAACAAACCAGCCCCCAACCATAGCAATTGTATCGGTGTCATCTGTTAGCCCGGACCGATGCTAAAACTATCACAGACCAGTACTCAGTCATTTTATATATGACGGGTACTCGGCAGGTGCCAGCTATTCCCGGTTTGAGCATTTGCGCTGTGTTTAGGGCATGGGGTGTGCTGTCATCCACGCCAAACACACCCCATGCCCTTTTTGAACGCCAAACAGGGAAATGCTGAGGTAGGTGCGAATTTATTAGCATTGCGCGACTAAATCCGCACCTACATGCGCAATTGCCGACAAAATAAGATTGACTATGTACTAGTACAGCATCCATTTTCATCTGCTGACTTATCTACTTTAGCAAGCGCATGAATTCTTAGGCATTTGTAATGTCTTTAACCGCCATTAGAATAATGGTGCTGCACCAGGCTTAGCGCCGAACCTTGAGGATACATTTCGTTCATCCTTATGATTATTCCATAGGATTAGTAAATTACAAGCCGGCGCTCTTATTTACACGCTATCGCGGCCTCATCTTTACAATAACGCCGAACACATCCAACAGCGTATTTTTCAGTCATCGCCGTTGTCTGAAATTCATCGCCTTAGGCCTTATTGATAAACGCCTTCAATTTCCAAGCCTTATGGTAGAACTGATCGATATCGGCAAGAAACTGGATATGCTGTGCGAGTTGATGGCGCTCAGCCAAATAAAGGACGCCATTGCCGCCTATCCAGACATCGATCTTGGCCTTCCTTGCGGCATGACTCAACGTGTCCAATTCTACGCACACGGATTCCTCTGGCGGGGTATTGACTACGCTCAATACGATAATATTGGGTTTAAGATGACGACTGGCTTCGATGATATCTTCAACCGGTAAATCACTGCCTAAATAATAACAATTATATTGTTGGGAAGCCGCCAATAGACAAGCCATCAAAATACCGAACTCATGCGTCTCACCCTGCGGCGTTGCGAACATCATGCTCGGCCTGTCATCGGTCAATTGATGAATATTGTTGATCATGCTCAAGATGATCCTTTTCACACAGGCCGAAAACATATGCTCCTGAGCGATGCTGAGTTTTTTTTCATGCCAAAGCTGGCCGACCGTCTGCAGGGTAGGCTGAAGAATATTGCGCACATAATCCACTGGCTCGTAAGCCAATAACGCCCTTTTCAGCAATTCTTCACAACGGTCCACACGGTATTGCAACAAGGCTTCGACCACTCGAGCAATAAACTGTTCGTGCCCGCTATTAGCGCCCTTTTTGTCCTGCCGAATCAGACTATCCAATTGCCTGTTATCCATGCGCGATATTTTGCCAATGCTATGTCCATGTCGGGTCAAATCGGCCAGCAGCATTAAGCGCTCCAAGTCTTGTTCGGAATAGGCCCGTCGCCCACTGGCATCGCGCCTGGGAGTCACCACCTGATAACGCCTTTCCCATGCCCTTAGGGTTTCGGTACTGAGACCGGTTAACGTTGCGATCGCTTTAATGCTATACATTGCACCTATTTTGTTTATGTTTTGTTTATGTTTTTTAATTGACACACATTCTACAAAGATGTAACTTAATTGCCAAGTCTTAAATAAGCAGGTGAATTGTAGATGTCATTACTTCCTACTCAGTTAGCTCCGAAAAATGAACCCTCTAATAGCATGGATGAAATGCAAACGCTGGCGCTATACTTAGAACAACTGCGCAGTCGCCTGCAGCAGGCATTATTAGCTAATCCTACCGGTATGGTCATAGTCGCCGAACGCTTTTTATCGGCCCTGAAGCAAAATACCGATCTCAGCGAGCTGGTCAACAGTAAAAGCAGCAAGGACCAAGCTGTACAAGATAATACATCTGTACAACCTAACCTTAAACAGTTTGAACAACAACTGACGACATTATTGACTCAAGCGATAGACAAGCCCGCCTGTGTGGCTCCGGCAGTGCTGCATGCTCATTTCCTGCCTGCTTTTTTACTTCAGGTGAGTGCGGCAGTAATCGAGATCGACCAGGAAGACACCTCTTATCGGCTTAAGCTGGCCCGGCTAAGGGATGAATTACAAAGCACACGCCAACAAATGGTGTTGAAAAATCGTAAATTGGTTGCCTTCATCGTGCGCAAATACAAAAGCGGCAATATAAGCTTCCATGACCTCTCGCAAGAAGGCATGGTCGGCCTGCTCAAAGCGGTCGATCGTTTTGATTATCGTCGCGAAATACGCTTTTCCACCTATGCCAGTTATTGGATCAGACAAACGGTTTCTCGACTGGTGGTGCGCCAGGAAAAAATAGTCCGACTGCCGTTCGGACTGGCTGAAAAGGCTCCAACCATCTTTGAAATCATGCGCAACAGCTATATCGAGGAAAATCGCTGGCCGACCATCATCGAATTGAAAGCAAAGTGCGATCTAAGCGAAGAGGAAATCAAGACTATTATCAGTTTTTACCAAGCGTCCTTAACCGTCAGTTCGGTGCAAAATGACGAGGAGGACAGCCAAGATGTGATAAACAGTCTGCAACAGCATCAATTTCCTGAACCCTTAGATAAATTGGAAGGGCAAAGTTTAAACCAGTATCTAAGCCTAGCCATCGATTCACTGCCGAAAAGAGAAGCCGATATTTTAAGGCTGCGTTTCGGGCTGAAAAATCATCATGAAATGACGTTGCAGGCCGTCGCCGAACAAATGCAACTGACTCGCGAAAGGATCAGGCAAATTCAAAACAATGCATTGGAAACATTGAAGCAGAATTTTGGTTTTGAGTTAAAAATGTACTTAACAACCCATGAAGGACATTAGTCGCAAAGCCCGATGCTGAACTTATCGCAGTGTTCAAGGACAAACTATCATAAGTTTTTTCTGACACCAAAATGATACGCAACGGATCATTAACAACAGATAGTTTACGAACTATAAACAATATTTAGTTAAATTTTTAGATATGATGGCTCTCTGTTTGCTTTGCAAGACACGAAACGCGACTGCGTTCCCTGGCATGACAACCGGCCAGGTGAATTTTTGCCGCTAATCAAAAATAGAGGCGCTTTGTTTCAATTTATGAGCCTATCGGATTCAGGATAAAAGCAGCCATGGTACACTTATACAAATCCCAATACCGTCTTAAACAGGTATGTTCCAGCACTAGCTGACTCACTGCTCACAAAGAGGTTGAAGCATGAAAGCACATATAGTTAAAATCTTCATGTTAACCGTGATCGTCACGGTAGTCATATCGCTGTTCAATCGAACAGGCCCTAGTTACGAACGAAATTACGCCTTGTCGTATTCAGAGTTCATTGAAGATATCCGCAGCGGCGCCATTTCCGAAGTCATAATCAATGACGATATTATCGATGGCCGACGCACTAATGGTGAACGGTTCACCACATATAATCCTAATGATCCGCATTTAATCGATGAGTTGCTAGAGAACAAGGTCAAAATCAAGGTTGTTAAACCGGAGAAGCCTTCCGCTTTCATGCAATTTTTCATGTCCTGGGGACCGATCTTGCTGTTGATTGCGGTATGGATCTATTTCATGCGCAGACAACAGGCTGGCGGCGCCGGTGGCCAAATGAACTTTGGCAAAAGCCGGGCCAAATTGCTGGAGGAAAACCAAGTCAAGATCGGCTTCGATGATGTAGCCGGTGTCGAGGAAGCCAAGGAAGACGTTTCCGAAATGGTCGACTTCCTGAAAGATCCGGGTAAATATGAATTCCTGGGTGGCAAGATTCCCCGCGGCGTGTTGATGGTCGGCCCTCCCGGCACCGGTAAAACCCTGCTGGCCAGAGCGATTGCCGGCGAAGCAGGTGTACCGTTTTTTTCAATCTCGGGTTCCGACTTTGTCGAAATGTTCGTCGGTGTCGGCGCCTCGCGTGTCAGGGACATGTTCGAACAGGCCAAAAAGCGAGCGCCCTGCATCATCTTCATCGACGAAATTGATGCGGTCGGACGTCACCGGGGTTCCGGCATGGGCGGCGGCAATGACGAACGCGAACAAACCCTGAACCAGTTGCTGGTGGAAATGGATGGCTTCAGCGGCAATGAAGGCATCATCGTCATCGCCGCGACCAACCGCGCCGATGTGTTGGATAATGCCTTGTTAAGACCCGGCCGTTTTGATCGCCAAGTCACCGTCGGCCTGCCGGACATCAAAGGCCGCGAACAAATCCTTAACGTCCACTCGAGAAAAATACCGTTGGCTGATGACGTCAATATCACCGATTTGGCGCGCGGCACCCCCGGTTTTTCCGGGGCTGAGCTGGCCAACCTGATCAATGAAGGCGCATTGTTCGCCGCCCGCAACAATAAGCGGATTGTCACGATGAACGACTTGGATAAGGCGCGTGACAAAATGCTGATGGGGGCGGAAAAACGTTCGATGGTGATGCGCCCCGAAGACTTGTTGATGACCGCCTACCATGAAGCCGGTCACGCCATCGTCGGACGCATCGTCCCGGAACACGATCCGGTCTATAAAGTCAGCATCATGCCGCGCGGCGGCGCGCTCGGCATCACGATGTTCCTGCCGGAGCGCGATCAATACAGCGCCAGCAAGGATAAACTGGAGAGTCAAATCGCCAGCCTGTTTGGCGGACGCATCGCCGAGGCTCTGATTTACGGCAAGAACAAAGTGACCACCGGCGCGTCCAATGACATCGAACGAGCGACCCAACTGGCCCGCAATATGGTCACTAAATGGGGGTTGTCCGACCGTCTCGGACCGATGGACTACGGTGAAAGCGAAGGCTTGGGCTATATGGGCCCACAGGCTAAACCGATGTCGGAAAAAATGGCGCAAATCATCGACGATGAAATCCGTCAGGTAATCGACAACAACTATCAACGCGCCGAACAGATACTGATGGAGCACATGGACATACTGCACAACATGGCGCAGGCGCTGATGGATTGGGAAACCATAGACAAATATCAAATCGACAGGCTGATGAAAGGGGAAAAAATCGCCCCTCCCCCCCGGGAAAACAACAACCCTCCCGAGCAACAAAACGAAAATTCGTCCAAGGACGATGGCAAACCGGCAAACATCAATCAGGACGGGCCTTTGCCAATTTAAGGATCCTCCTCTATTCGCCCTCCAACAGCTAGACTAATGGAGGGCTTCTTTTTGCCCAGGTCTTGTGATGAACACTCAGGTTTCCATGCATAAAAGTCTGTCTATCTTAAAAGTGGTGTTGCAGGTTAATTTTCAAGCATCCGTGATTTTTCTGTTGATCGCCAGCATCATGTCCATCGGCGGCAGTCAATTTTTCTTCGCCCAACTCAGTGAGATATACGGACCGCTAGCCGGCAATCTCCGTTTGATGTTGGCTTATCTTTGCTTGGCCGAAATCGCCATCTATAGCTACTGCCATTTCAGCAAAAACTATAAAGGCATTGCCTTACTCGGCGTTTTCCTGCTGTTGCTGATCGCCTCGCTGCAGTTCTACGGCTACGTCAACGAGATCCCGATTGACAACAATTATAATTGGTTCTTTTTGTATATCGGACTCTCCCATATCCTTTATGGCACAGTTTCCTTTGCCGAAAAAACAGATTAATCCATACGACGCTTAACACAGTGTCAAGACGTGACTATGCCGACTAAAAACACTTGCCAACAGAGGGTCATGGCACGAAACTGAAAAAATAATAACTATAAAAATTTTGGAGCATAGCAATGATCAGACTCGTCTATATCAGCCAGGCCGTCAAGCCCTTTAGCACCGATGAACTCATGGCCTTACTCAGGGAATGTCGGCGCAGCAACTCCAAAAAAGGCATGACCGGCGTATTGCTCTATCACAATGAATGTTTTATTCAAGTGCTGGAAGGCAAAGAGGAAATCGTCAACAAGACTTTTGACGTCATAAAAAAAGACCCTCGCCATAAAAATGTCACCGAACTGAAAAGAAGCTATATTACCGACCGTCAATTCAAACAATGGAGTATGGGATTCGAGGAATTCGAAGAATCGCAGATCGCCAATCTGAATATAGAAGGTCTCAACAATTTTTTCAGTGATGGCAATCAACATCAAGACCAGGGCTTCAATCAAAATCTGGTCAGCTCGTTGATGTCCTTCTTCAAGCAATCCTATGAAAAACGCACGTCTCATGAAGAATTACCGATACATGACGACCAGCAAGGCATCCTGATTCTATTCCATAAGGCGATACGCTTCGCTATCACGCTGCTGGCTTTCCTGATGGTCATCGTCATCTATCTTGGCGTTGCCGATGTCGTTTATGTGATGTATCAAAAACTGATCCACTCGTCACCGTTTTTTCTGATGACGATTCCGGATATTCTGGCGACCTTTGGCGCTTTTCTTGCCGTGCTGATCGCGATCGAGATTTTTCTGAATATCAGCCTCTACCTGCGCAGCGATGTGATACCGGTCAAGCTGGTGGTCGCCACCGCCCTGATGGCGATTTCCCGGAAAGTCATCGTCTTCGATTTCAAGAGTATTCAGCCGGATTATGTCTACGCCAGCGCCGCTGTCGTCCTCGCCTTAGGCCTGACCTATTGGTTGCTGGATAAAAAAGATAAACATGACGAATAGCGGACACTTGATCAAGACCGCCTAATCACCCTTAAACCCAACAGTAACGGAGTCGTCACGATGAACATACTGATAACCGGCGGAACAGGCTTTCTCGGCAGTGCACTGATCGGCAAGCTACTCAAACAAAACCATCGAATCACCGTCTTGAGCAGGAGCCAAGACAAAGTTGAAAAAATTTTCGGCGACACCGTTAAGCCGCTGACCAACCTGAAAAACCTGTCACCGGAGGACTCCTTTGATGCTATCGTCAATCTAGCCGGCGCCCCCATTTTCGCTAGCCGCTGGAGTGAAAAGCGCAAACAAATCCTGCGTAACAGCCGCATCGACCTGACTCGACAATTGATTAAGGTGATCGCCGATATGGAACCAAAACCGCGTGTGCTGATCAGCGGTTCGGCCATCGGCTATTATGGCGACCAGGGGGATACTGTTTTGACCGAGCACAGCGAGGTCAAAAGCGACTTCTCCCAGCGTTTATGCGCGGACTGGGAAGATGCGGCAAAACAGGCCGAACAATACGGCGTCAGGGTCTGTCTGATCCGCACCGGCTTGGTGCTGGGTCCCGATGGCGGTTTATTGCAACGCATGCTGTTACCGTTCAAGCTGGGCCTGGGTGGGCGAATCGGCGATGGTAAGCAATGGATGTCATGGATACATCGAAAAGACTGGGTGGCTATCGTCGAAACGATGATCGATCGGACTGACATGAACGGGCCATATAACGCCACCGCGCCCAACCCAGTCAGCAACCGCCAATTCACCGACGCGTTGGCAAAGGCATTGAAGCGGCCGGCGTTGATTCCTGTCCCGGCCTGGGCCTTGAAACTTGGCCTGGGAGAAATGTCGGAACTGGTGCTGGGCAGCCAACGCGTCATCCCCGAACGCTTACTGCAACAAGGATACGAGTTTCAGTTTGCCGATTTAGCCGATGCCTTGAACGCCATTCTCGACTGAGAAGATGCCCGCATTATGAATAACCGTAATTATTCAGCGTATTTTTATCAGAGGGAGTGGGCTATTGATTTATCGGGCTGCCTGCAACAGGCAGATTTTTTGCTCCTGCAAAATCTGCATTTCCATCGTCCCTGACGGTCAGACGTTGCAGTCAGAGCTTACGCCGCACAGGGAAGTGCAAGCAAGTGCCGCGTGAAGCAGGATGCTGTAAGCTGCCATGGAAGTATTCACCCAGCACCTAAATTAACGAAGATTATTAATCATAGCCAATAACCTAGGGTATTTAGGTGCTGGGTGAACGCGTCCCGAGAAATCAATGGTCTACTCCCTAAACCCTGAAAGATACTGAATAGTTACGAATAACCTTACGCCGCCAGCGATATTTAAAGCCTCCGCAATTGCGCTAGAAAGTCATGTATGCCAATAGTCTCACCGTTTTATTCAACTACATCGAGATAATAACCTATCTTGAGTTTGCCCTGCTGACGGCCGGCATCGGCTATTTTGTTTACCTGACCACGCCGCAACCGTTGACGGCCTGGCAGGAAGCCCAAGTTTCAGGTCCTTATCTGTATTTACACGCAACCTGGTTCGGGCGGGTGCCGTTATGGCAGGTATTCTGGCCTTTCTTTCTGCTCTTTAACGCCATGCTGATTTATGTCGATTATCGAGCCGTGAACGGCGCCTATACCATCGCGAGCTGGGCCACGATGCATATTATTTTTGCGCTGCCGGTAGTCTACTGGACGGTGGCCGTATGGCGTGCTTCGACGAAATGCGGCCAAAGATGGCAGGCATTCGCAGCGCGCTTCATTACCGCCAGTGCTTATTTTGAATATGCGATCCGCTATCTGATCTGGAAAGAATATCCATTCGCCTTATTCGATTGCCGTCAGATGATGATTGAATTTGGCGATTGCTTTTTCAATTAACAAGACGGCCACACTCCATTAGCGCATAGTTGTCCACCTAGTGGCTGTCTTAGCGCTAGCCCTCGCTCAAATTGGTCCAGCGTAAACGGCTGGCATTGCTGACCACGGTGACCGACGACATCGCCATAGCGGCGCCGGCTATCATCGGATTCAATAACAGTCCGAACATGGGATAAAGCAGGCCGGCCGCGACCGGGATGCCGATGGTGTTGTAAAAGAACGCACCGAGCAAATTTTGCTTAATGTTGACGACGGTCGCTTTCGACAAAGCCATCGCCTCCGGCACCTTCAATAAAGAGCCTAGCAATATCACGATATCGGCGCTTTCTATCGCCACATCGGTCCCGCTGCCGATCGCGAAGCCGACATCGGCCTGGGCCAAAGCCGGCGCGTCATTGATGCCATCACCGACCATGCCGACAATCTCGCCGTTTTGTTGCAATTCTTTTACGACGGCCGCCTTATCCTGCGGCAGCACCTGAGCGCGAATTTCGCTAATTCCGGCTTGTTTTGCCACTGCATGGGCAGTGACTTCATTATCACCGGTCACCATCAAGACCCGCACGCCTTGACGCAGCAATTGTTTAACCGCCTTTGCTGAATCATCTTTAATCGGATCGGAAACGGCGATGATGCCGGCAATTTTCTTATCCACCGCCAGCAACATCGGTGTCTGCCCTTGAGCAGCCAGGCTTTCCATTTTCTTTTTATGGCGGGCATATTTGACGCCCTGCTCATCCATCAAGGCGGCATTGCCGAAATAGACTTTATGCTCGCCTATTTCGGCGGTAATGCCATGACCGGCGACAGCATGAAAATGGCTGGTTTTTTCCAGCTCGACCTGGTTTTCCTCGGCTGCGGCTAAAATCGCTCCGGCCAGCGGATGTTCGGAACCGGATTCAATGCTGGCGGCCAATTGCAGTACCCTTTCTTCGCTGATATCGCCGACGGTTTCGATCGTCGACACGGCCGGTTTGCCTTCCGTGACGGTGCCGGTTTTATCGAGAACCAGACAGGTTAATTTGCCCGCGCTTTGCAGCGCCTCGCCATTGCGGATCAAAACCCCCATGTGCGCGGCGCGCCCAACCGATACCATCACCGAAATCGGTGTCGCCAGACCCAATGCGCAAGGACAGGCGATGACCAGCACCGTCATCGACGTGACAAATGCGTAGCCCAAGGCCGGTTCCGGGCCGATAGCCAACCAGGTAAAAAAGGTCAGCACCGAAATCGCTACGACGGTAGGCACGAATACCGCCGAAATCTTGTCCGCCAACTTGGCAATAGCCGGTTTACTGCTTTGCGCTTGACGCACGCTGTTAATGATCTGCGCCAATGCGGTATCACGGCCGATGCGGGTGGCTTTGAACAAGAAGCTGCCCTGCTGGTTCATCGTACCGGCCACCACCTCCGACCCGGTTACTTTCTCAACCGGAATCGGTTCGCCGGTCAGCATCGATTCATCGATGGTCGAATGCCCTTCCAGCAGCACCCCGTCGACGGGAATTTTTTCTCCGGGCCTGACCCGCAGCGTTTCCTCCAAGCCGACTTCTTCGATGGGAATATCCATTTCCTGACCGTCTCTGACCACTCGTGCGGTTCTCGGTTGCAGACCGATCAGTTCCCTGATCGCCGAAGAGGTCTTGCCTCTGGCTCGGGTTTCCAACGCGGTGCCGAAATTAATAAATGCCAGGATGATCACCGATGCTTCGAAATAAGCATGGGCCGATAACGACGCGAGTTTATCGGAATAATCGATCAACACAGTGGAATAAAACCAGGCGGCGCCGGTGCCGAGGGCGATCAAAGTGTCCATGTTGGCCTGTTTCAGCTGCAATGACTTGAACGCGCCCTGATAAAAGTGGCCGCCGGAATAATACAGCAGCGCCAGCGTGATCAACGAGACATAGGACCAAAACACTTGACCGTTCTCCGAGCTAATCGCCGGCAACCAACCTAGATGAGCGCTGATCATCAACGGAAAACCGAAGGCCGCTGCGACGACGGCTTTCTTCATCAGAGTCTGATAGCGCTGCTGCTCCTGTCGCTCTTCCTCGGCCGGGTCTTCCAACCCCTCCATGATCGCCGCATCATAACCTGCTTCCTGAACGGCCTGTTTCAGTAATTCAGAATCAACGGTTCCGCTCACTGCCGCCGAATGGTCGGCGAAATTGACAACGACATCGCTGACGCCAGGCACGGCTTTTAATGCGCCCTCAACTGCGCTGACGCAGCCGGCGCAGCGCATACCCAGGATTGATAATCGCGTTTCGGTTGCTGAATCGTTAGTTGTTTCGGTACTCATAAGCGCTGCCTGTTATCGTTAGCGTAAGCCATCCTGCATTAAAATTCATACATCGTACTACTCCCCTCATTCGTAGGGTGGATAAGCGGAGCAAATCCACCGGGTCGGCATCTTTGGTGGATGCGCCCTGCAGGCCTATCCACCCTACATGCTGACCGCCATGGATGGCGGAAATGCCGATTTTGCCATAATGCCAAGGATGGCATGTAGTAGAGCAATGCAGGAGCAATTGCCGATAATGCCAAGGATGGCATGTAGTAGAGCAATGCAGGAGCAATTGCCGGGGAGCAAAATCGGCCCTGCCGCGTTCGATAAGTGGGGCGAGCAGTTACCATACATCTTTATTTAGCGTCATGAGCAGAAAAGTCTAAAACGCTAAAAGTGACCATTATGCCACCGTAAAGCCGGCTTCGGTAATCACTTGTTTAATCGCATCCAGACTGGTTTTGCTTTCATCAAACTCTACATCGACCCGGTTTTCTTGATGCATCGGTTTTACCGAAACAACTCCCTCTATCGCACCGACCTTTTCGTTGACCGAGGATTCACAGCCTCCGCATTTCATACCGGTTACCGTTAAAGAAACTGATTCAGTCATTTTATCCTCCAGCTATTCATTAAAACAATTCTTTGCATGCTCGACGGTCAAACGCAGAACATGATATAAATCCCATCATCGGCATAATAGAGCAATGCCTCCTACTCGTAAAATAAAAACACAGGAAATGAGCGATATTCTGATTGGGCGTCAGCAAATTCTCGATAGCAAACTGAATCTCTACGCGTATGAAATCCTGTTCAGGGGGCATGATTTCGATTTAAAGGATCAGGAAGGCGCCGCTCAGGCGACCAATCAGGTCATCACCGATACCCTGCTGGAAATCGGCCTTAATGACATAGTAGGGACGTCCAAGGCTTTTATCAACTTTACCACCCAGAATCTGCTGGAAAAAACGCCGCTGCATCTCCCCAAGGACCGTATTGTCATCGAAGTCCTGGAAGATGTCGTCGTTAACCAAGACCTCATCGATACCTTAAAAGAATTCTCTCGGCTAGGCTACACCATTGCCTTGGATGACTTTGTGTTGACGCCGGATTGGGTGCCGCTGCTCACCTTCGCCGACATCGTCAAGCTAGACGTCATGGCGATGCCGTTAGCCGACACGCTGACTCTCATCGAACAATTGAAGCCTTATCAGGTTAAATTGCTGGCGGAAAAAGTTGAAAGTCAAGCTGAATACCTGGCCTTGAAGAAGGCCGGATGCGAGCTGTTTCAAGGCTTTTTTTTCAGTAAACCGAATATCGTTGCCGGCAAAAGATTGGACATCAATCAGGCCGCGGCGATCAAGCTGTTAGGTTTGATTAACGATCCGGAAGTGGATTTTAACCAGCTGAGCACAACGATTTCCCAGGATATCGGCCTGAGTTTTAAATTATTGCATTACATCAATTCGGCTTTTTTTGCATTGCCGAACAAAATAAAATCGATCAAACATGCCGTCACCTATCTAGGATTGAACGAAGTCAAACGCTGGATCAATATCCTGACCTTGACTTCACTGGCTAACAAGACCAACGCCTTGTTCCGCCACATCCTGACCCGTAGCAGAATGTGCGAATTATTGGCGCAGCAATATCATGAAGATCCTGCGCATTTATTTTTAATCGGTATGATGTCGTGCCTGGACAGCCTGATGGATATGCCTATCGCGGAGTTGTTAGCGCAGCTGCCGCTGACCGAGGATGTCGAACGCGCCATTTTGCATCATGAAGGCATCGCTGGGGAAATTCTTGCTTATGTCATCAGTTATGAGCGCTGGGAACTCTCCAGTCAGCGTTTATCTCGAATTCATCCTGAAAACATAGGCGCCATCTATATCCAGAGCATCAACTGGACTGACGATGTGCTAGCCGACATAAACTGTTAATATATAGAAATGAATATAAAGACAATAAGCATCGTCATCCTGGCCCTTTTTTCCTCACTGCTGAGCGCGGCGGAACTGATAGACTTATCGGTGCCTCAGTTGCAGGCCATGCGGCAAAACAGCGAAGCGCTGATCATCGATATCCGCACCGAAAAAGAATGGCAAGCCACCGGAACCCTTCCCGCCAGCCACAAACTACAATTTTTTAACGCCTCCGGCGACTATGATGCGGAAAAATGGCTGGCTGAACTGAAAAAACTGAAATCGTCTCCCGACCAACCGGTCGTTTTAGTGTGCCGATCCGGTAACAGAAGCGGCATGGTGGGAAATTTTCTGGCTAAACAGCTGGGCATGAAAAATGTTTATCATTTATCCAGCGGTATTGAATCGTGGTTGCAGGCAGGACAAGAAGTCGATGCGCCCTGCCCAAATAAGGTCGCCTGTAAATAAACTATGTCTGTAAAAAACATTACCAATCAAACCATTGCCCTAGCCGGCATCGCCCAGGCTTGCTCCCTGGTTCAACAACTGGCGACGACTGGCTCCGCCGACGACAAAGCCGTCGAAGCCAGCGTAGGCAGTCTATTAAAAATAGACGCCGACAGCGTCGTCGATGTCTATGGCGGACTGAGCGGCATCGAACATGGCTTGCAGCAATTGGAAAAGCAAATGACCGGCCGCTCCATCGCCAATCCCGAGCAAGCCCGCTACGCCGCATCGCTGGTTTATCTGGAAAGGCAATTGGTCAATCGTCCAGAGATGTTGAAAAGCGTTCATAACGGCATCGAAAAAGCCCAAGGCCAGGCGGAACATTTCGGTTTGCTGCATGAGAATGTGTTGGCGAGTCTGGGTGATTTGTACCACAGCACCATCAGCACGATCCCGCCTCGCATCATGATCAATGGCGAGCCTGAATATTTGTCCAATCAGAACATCGTCAATAAAATACGCACCCTGTTGCTGGCCGGCATACGCTCGGCCTTGCTATGGCGGCAATGCGGCGGCGCACGCTGGAAGTTTTTGCTGTTCCGCAAGAAATTGCAAGATGAAATCAAATTTTTGCTGACCCAGCTCTAACCGAAACCGACCGCTATGACCGCATTGATTGAAGCCAAAAATCTGTATCGCTATTATGACGATCACTGCGCCGTTCACGACGTCAGTTTCAACCTGAACAAAGGCGAAATTCTCGGCTTCCTCGGCCCCAATGGCGCCGGTAAAACCACGACGATGCAGATGCTCTGCGGTAATCTGGCGCCCAGCGCCGGCCAAATTATTATCAACGGCATCGATTTATTGGATAAGCCGAAATTGGCCAAATCCATACTCGGTTACCTTCCCGATACGCCGCCCTTATACAAGGAACTGAGCGTCGACGAATACCTGGATTATTGCGCCCGACTGCACCGCTTGCCCTTCCGCGCCATCGCCAAAGCAGTCGCTAAGGCCAAAGGTCGTTGCGGTCTTGAAGCAGTTTCAGACCGACTGATAAGCAACCTGTCCAAAGGCTTCCAGCAACGCATTGGCATTGCCCAGGCGATTGTGCATGAACCGGAACTGATTATCCTGGACGAACCAACTGTAGGGTTGGACCCGATACAAATCAAGGAAATCCGCGCCCTGATCAAGGAACTGGGTAGCGATCACGGCGTCATTCTATCGACCCATATCCTGTCCGAAGTCCAGGAATCCTGTAGCCACGTGCAGATCATCAACCGTGGCAAACTGATCCTACACGAGACCATCGCCGGCTTGAACCGCCAGATGAACGGCGCCAGTATCAAATTCACCACCCGAGAGCCAATCGACACAGCTCGTTTGTCCTCTTTGGAAGGTGTCACAAACATCACGATGATCGCGAAAAACCAGTATTTGTTGCAACACGCGAATGAACCGCAACTGCTGGAAAAAGTCGCCCTTCAAATTATCGAGGCCGGCTGGGGGCTGGGGGAAATTGCGCCGGTCAGACAATCCATCGAGGATATTTTTATTTCCATGACGCAAAAAGACGAGGACGCGCGATGAAGATGATGATGACCATCGCCCAACGCGAGCTGAAAACGCTGTTTCTCTCCCCCTTAGCCTGGTCCATACTGGCCGTTTTACAATTCATTCTGGCCTATTTATTTCTCAGTCAGGTCGAAACCTTCAACGCCTTTCAGGCGCGTCTGGCCGGCATCGACAACGGTCCGGGGTTGAGCGATATCGTCGTCACCCCTTTATTCGGCAATGCCGCCATCATCCTGTTGCTGGTGACGCCATTGCTGACCATGCGTCTGGTCAGCGAAGAACGGCGCAACAAGACCCTATCTTTATTACTCTCCGCGCCGGTCAACGGCGGCGAGATCATCGCCGGTAAATATCTTGGCATTCTAGGCTTACTGTTAATGATCGTCGCGTTGATATGTCTGATGCCTTTGTCGCTGCTGCTGGGCGGAGAACTCGACTTAGGCAAGTTGTTTTGCAACATTCTGGCATTGTCCCTGCTATTGGCCTCGTTTGCCGCCGTAGGCCTCTACATGTCCTGCATCGCCAATCACCCGACGCTGGCCGCAGTAGGCAGTTTTGGTTTGTTACTATTATTATGGATACTGGACTGGACGGCCGGTGTAAACGGTCAGAGTAGTGAAGTTTTCGCCTATTTATCGATTTTACAGCATTTCCAGAATCTGCAGAGCGGCCTACTCGCGTCCAGCGATGTGCTTTATTTCATCCTGTTCAGCGCTACTTTCATCACTCTCAGCATCCGCCGCCTGGAATACGACCGATTACAAAAATGAAAATCAACCGGCATATTCATCAAACTTTGCGTCTGAAAAACCTGCTGACGACGGCGTTGCTGCTGGCATTGTTGATCGTTTGCGCCTGGCTCAGCCGCCAATATTCGGCGCATATCGATTTAAGCGCCGACGCCAGCAACACGCTGTCACAAGCTTCCGTGAAAGTTTTGAACCAGCTCCAGCAACCGGTGCACATCAAGGCTTATATACAGGAACCGACATTGAGACGGCAAATCTCTCGGTTATTAAGCCGTTATCAATTTCTGAAGGACGATATCGACGTCGAATTCATCGACCCGACGGCGTCGCCGGAATTGGCCAGAAAACATAATATCGGCCCTCAAGGCGCCGTGATAGTCGAATACCAAGACCGTAGCGAAAAAGTCACTTATCTGGATGAAGCGTCCTTGACCAATACCCTGTTGCAGCTGGCTTCCAATCAGGAGCGCTGGCTCACCTTCCTCGGCGGCCACGGTGAACGTTCTCCTAGCGGCCAAGCCAATTTCGATTTGGGTTTATTCGGCGCAGCCTTGAAGAAACGCGGCATCCACGCGCAAAGCATCAATCTGGCCCAGCTGCCGTCGATACCGGATAACTCCTCCGTGCTGGTTCTGGCCGGACCGGCGGTGGCATTACTGCCCGGAGAACTGGAGGTTGTTTCCAATTATTTAGACGCCGGCGGCAATCTTTTGTTAATGACCGACCCCGACAACTTATGGCTGCAAGTGATTGAAAGACAATTGGCCATCGAAAAACTCCCCGGCAAGATCGTCGATACCCGTTCCAGCCTGTACGGCATCGATGACCCGACCTTCGTCCTGGCCAGTGAATACCCCTATCATCCGGTGACACAGAACTTCCAGAATATCACCGTTTTTCCGCTCACCGCGGCGTTACGCTTCGATGGCGAGGATAATGAATACCAAGCCGAGGCCTTGTTGAGCAGCGCCAGAGCCTCGTGGACCGAAATCGGCGAGATCGCCGGTAAAATCCGTTTCGACGCCGATGGCGAAGAGCGCGAAGGGCCTTTGGATTTCGCCTTCGCCTTGACCCGCCAATTGACGCCGGATAAACAACAACGCATCATCGTCATCGGCGACGGCGACTTCCTCTCCAATGCCTACTTAAACAACGTCGGCAATCTGGAACTGGGGCTGCGCATGGTCAACTGGCTTTGTGAAAACGATCGTTTCATCGACATCCCCAGTAAGGCGACTCCCGGCAGAAGTCTGCAATTAAGCACCCTCTCGATTGGTATCATCAGCTTCGGTTTCTTACTGATATTGCCAGGCGTCTTTTTACTGGCCGGCTTAATAATCTGGCGGCGGCGGAAAAAACGCTAACGATGCCCGAACTCCCCGAAGTTGAAACGACTTGCCGCGGCATCACCCCCCATATCCTCGGCAAGCCGATCAGCGAGGTCACCGTCAGGCAAGCGCGATTACGCTGGCCGGTGCCGGCGCAATTGCCGCAGCTGCTGATTGGTCTGAGATTCAAACAGATCAAACGCAGAGCCAAGTATCTGCTGCTGAAAACCGATAAAGGAACAGTCATCATGCACCTGGGCATGTCTGGCAGCTTACGCATCGTCAGCCGAGACCAGGCGCCCGGAAAACATGATCACATCGATATTGTTTTTGCCGATGACACGGTACTGCGCTTCAATGACCCGCGCCGATTCGGCGCGATGCTATGGTCGGTCGCCCCCACCGACCATCCGTTACTGGCCAAGCTCGGCCCGGAACCCTTATCGTCTGACTTTAACGGCGAATATCTCTATCGACAGGCCCGCAACCGCAAGATGACAGTCAAGTCGCTTATCATGGATGGCCATATCGTCGTCGGCGTCGGTAACATCTACGCCTGCGAGTCCTTATTCATCGCCGGCATACATCCGTCCCGACAAGCCGGTCGAATTTCCTTGCGGCGCTACCAAAAACTCGCCGAGGCGATTAAAACGGTCTTGCGACGCGCCATAGAGCAGGGTGGGACGACGTTAAGGGATTTCGTTAACGAAAAAGGCAATCCCGGTTATTTTCAACAATCACTGTTTGTCTATGGCCGCGCCAATCAACCTTGCCGTCGCTGCGGCGCGCCGATTAGACAAGTCAAAATCGCCCAGCGCGCCAGTTATTTCTGCAGTTGCTGCCAAACCTAGCCGACCCGGTGGATGCGCTCCGCTTATCCTCCCTACGAATGGGGGTGAGTAGTTACGTATTTTTTAATGTCTTTACCCGCCATTAGAATAATGGTGCTGTACTGGTACATAGTCAATCTTATTCCGTCGGCAATTATCTTTGTGGATGTGCTGAACAGCGTGAAGGTAATTATTCAGACACCCTAACAATTGGCAAGGCCGGTACCGGCAAGCCTGACCGCTGACTTGCGATCACTTGTGCCAAATAAATCCACGGTGACTGATTTCTTTTGCGGCAGGTTTCAATGACGCTGATTAAAATAGCGAACACACGCGTCCCATTTTCCGAGCGCGTGCCATAGCAAATGCCGCGTAAAATAACCCAGTGGCGCAACGCTCGCTCCGCTTCATTATTCGTTAAGGGCTGATGCGGTTGATCCAGAACTTGAAAAATAGCTGTCCAGTCATTTAGCATTTCCGTGGCTAATGCTGCTGTTTTCTTATGTTCATGGGTTTTCATTTGTATACACATCTGCTGATAGAGCAGTAATTGCAGGCGATAAGTTTCAGAAAGTGGCGTATCAGGTGGTGTTATTCGCGCTTTGCGTACCGCACCTATCAACACAGCCAGTAAATCGTGCGTTTGTTGACCAAAAGCTGGGCGTCTCTGTTTAAGCTTTCATTGAGCCCTTTCGCTTTACGCAGAAGATGAGCCCAGCAACGTAACCGACTCAGATATTTGCGATAAACCGTGTAGCCATCGCTCATTAACCAACCATTAAAGTCGTCGCCTAAAAGATTTTCCAATAATTCAGCGCTACGCGTAGCAATCCAATAGGCTGTGACGCGATTCGTACTGAACACCCATAACCAAAGAAAAGTCGTGTGCTCCATCCAGGAGGTTTCGTCTACATGCAGCAATTCGCTGTTAATGATTTCTTGTGCAAACTCATCTTCAAGCGGCATAGCCGCTGCGCCACTTTCATGCAGGGTATTATTGATGGTGCCAACACTTAATTTAATACCTAACCAGTCATATAAAAATTCCTGAATACGCTCACGCGATAGGCGCATACGGTAGGCAAGACAAACAATCATTGCTGCCAGTCCAGGCCCCACTAAACGCCATTCAGTTCGGCTAATACCCGGCAATTGAGCATGACTGCTACGACTGACTTCTTTGCGCGTGATATGTCCATTGGCGCACACTACTTCATAGAGAGTGTGCTTGGTATGGGTGACTAGAATGCCTGGATGCTCAACATCGCCCCATTCGACATTGATTGTTTCATACGCGGCATAGGCGATAGCATGACGCGGCTCTAATGTTTGATGGCAGCAGGCACATATTTCAGGGTAATGATCTTGATAGTGGGTAATGGCTAGCTTTTGTGTCCGGCCAAAGCCTTGTGCGCCTGGTTGTTTGCCGGGTTTGCGGGGTTCTTGATGTTCATTGTTAGGATCAGCGGACTGTTGCTGATCTTTTTTAGAAGGCGACGGGGGGGTGACGGTGTCTTCCGTTTCAGCAGACTTATCGATCTCCGTTTGTTCTTGATCGTTTGTATTATCTGTAGCTGCTTTATCCCAAGGCGCTTCGCTGCTAGGTGGACGAGAGCTGTTGCGCGAATTTTGGCTTAAGCGCTCACGCGCTTCTTTTAGGTCGTTAAGTAACTTAATCGATAGGTAACGTAATTCCTCTTCCGGTAAATTGAGAAGCTCGTCTTCATCGATTTGGCTTAGGTCCTGGTTACTGAGTTGCATGGGATAAATACTAAGGCTTCTTAATGGATTTGTACAATGTTCTTGTGTCGGTTTGTCAATTATTTTGTATTTTCAGCTAGGGTGTGTGAATACTTACGCGTGAAGCGCATAAAAAACCGGTGCGCTTCCTATCGTCAGCACACCCTACCCACATCCGTGAGAGTAAAAGTAGCCTGCCCCCTTTTCTCTGATTTTCTAAAAGTAGCCTGTCCCCTTTTCTGATGCCCCCTTTCTGATTAATTTTGTGCTCGTAGAGTATGTGCTGAGCGAAAACGAAGCGCATCTATCGCAATCAAGCATTTTGCCATATGACTTATGTACGCAGCTTTTCGACGTAGCCGACAAAATCCTCTACGCTGAGCGGCGGACTGAAATAATAGCCCTGATAAAGCCGGCAGCCCTTGTCGAGCAACACATCTAACTGCGTTTGAGTTTGCACGCCTTCGGCAATCACCTGCATATTCAGTTTGTTAGCCATCGCAATGATGATTTCGACGATTGCCACATCGTTGCCATCGGTCAAAATATCGGCGACGAATTGTCGATCGATTTTCAGCTGATGGAACGGCATCTTTTTCAAATAGCACAACGACGAATAGCCGGTGCCGAAATTGTCCAATGAAAAACGGATGCCTAGATCGTTTAGGCACCTTATCGTCTTGCCCGCCTGTTCCACCTTATCGATAAAAATATTCTCCGTTATTTCGAACATCAAGGCCCGTGGATCGGCGCCTGTTTCCGCTAAAATATCTTCAACCTGCTCGACAAAATCTTCCTGCCTGAGTTGTCTGGAGCTGACATTCACGGCCAAATACTCATGGCTAAAGCCACTGTCCCGCCAAGCCTTAAGCTGCAGACAGGCAGCTTTCATCACCCACCGATCGATCATCACGATCAGATCGCTTTGTTCGGCAATGCCGATAAACGCTGATGGCGCCAACAGGCCTCGTTGCGGATGACGCCAGCGAATCAGGGCTTCGACTCCTTCACATCGGCCATCGGCGCATAATTGCGGCTGAAAATACAATTCGAACTGATTTTGCTGGAACGCCGTTCGTAACTGGCTTTCAATTTTAATGCGATGATCGGCGGCGCGTTGCATATTCTTATTGAAAAAACTGATCGAATTTTTACCTCTGCTCTTTGAACGATACATCGCAGTGTCTGCTTGTTGTATCAATTCCGAAGCGTTTGCATTGCCCTCCGGATAGAGGCTGATGCCGATACTGGGGGTAAAGTGCATCGGTACGCCATTCAAGATATAAGGCTTATTCAGTTCCTGCTGCATTCTTTCGGCAATCAGCATGGCTTGCTCCGAGGCCTGCTCGACACTGTCTTGATTGGCCTGTAGCAGGACTAAAAATTCATCGCCGCCCAGACGTGCCGGCGTATCCTCGGTGCGCAAATGCAGACCGATGCGCTCGGCCACCTTGATCAATAACTCATCCCCGACCAGATGCCCGGCCGAATCATTGAGCAATTTGAAATCGTCCAGATCCAGGAAGATAATCGCGCCGAACAGACCGTGCCTGCGCGCCGCCTTCAACTCCTGTTCCATGCGGTTCAGCAGTAGACGACGATTTGGTAATTTGGTCAGCGTATCGTAATAAGCCAGCGCCTGGATTTCCATTTCCTGCGCTTTCTTGTCACTGATGTTGCTGAACACTGAAACAAAATGACTGATCTGACCGTTATTGTCTCTGACCGCCGTTATGTTTTGCCAAACGGGATAAACTTCGCCATTTTTTTTGCGGTTCCAAAACTCCCCTTCATAGCGGCCTTGACGCCACAATTGCTCCCAAAACTGCTGATAAGCATCATCGTCCTGACGATCGGATTTCAGGATGCCGGAGTTATGGCCTATCACCTCTTTCGCAGCAAAGCCGGTAATTTCGCTAAAGGCCTTGTTGACGCGCAAGATATTGGCCTCGGCATCGGTGATCATCACCGCTTGCATGCTGTCAAAGGTTGTCGCCGCCAAACGCAATTCCGACTCGGTTTGTTTATAGTCGGTAATATCATCCCAGGCGCCGAACACTTCTATGACCTGATGTTGATCGTCATAATCGACGATCAGCTCATCCCTGATCCAACGGAATTCACCATTTTTATGCCTAAACTGATATTCATGGGTCAGTTGCCCCTGCTGTATCAGTCGCTGCATATTCTCAATCGCCTGTTGGGCATCATCGGGATGCAGTCGTTCGCCCCATAGGGTCTCATGCCGATACCATTCTTCTGGAGTGTAGCCACTGATTTCGGTAATTTTTTCCGAGATGAAATCGACCTTGAACGGCAATAAGTCATTGTCTATGGGATGCAGGCAATAGACAACGGAGGGGCTGAGCCTAATCACATGCTGAAGACGGTTTTCGCTTTCCTGCAATTGCTCGGTGCGTTCGGCGACTTGTTGATCTAGCGAATCGTTGAGCGCTTGTAGTTCATGATTAACCTCACGCAATTGTTGTGGGCTGGGGATGCGAAGAGCGACCGGCAACAAAGGCCATAATAGCACGGCGGTCAGTAGCTAAATGCTGGCGGTTATGGCTTTGACTATTGCGCTCAAACCATATAATGGCATCCAAACATTGATCGCCGCCAATAAGTGCGTCGTCCCACAAGCAAAAATAAAGCCCGAAAACAGAAGATACAGCCATTTGTTCTCCAAGTCCGGTCTATTATAGACAAAATATCCCAACGCGACCGGAATGGAAAAATAGGCGACGAAAGTCAGCAGATCTGACACCACGGTCACCCACAGAATAATCGGTTGCCAATAAAAGCATACCCCATGCGGCATGAAACCTTCGGAGCTAAAAAGAAAATTCAACATGTCATGCATATAGCGCACTCAACAGAGACCGTATAGATCAACACTAACCGCTAAGTTGAGTTTTGTACACACATATTTCATCCACACTGACACATTGACGGCGCACTATCTTACGCCCGCCAGACAAATACCGCGGTAACCTGATTGCCCTTGCCTCGATAGGTAAGGCCGCTACATAGGGATTTCAGCAGACCTATACCGCGCCCGGAGAATCCTACATTGGATGTCAGATTAGCGGCCAACGCCTGGTGGTCAAAACCGTCACCGCTGTCTTTGACACTAATGGTCAAACATCCGCCGGATTCTGTCGGACGATGCTTGAACAATAGCCGTATCCGCCCTTCCTGCACCGTTTGCAGCCTCTGCTCTTTCAACTCATAAAAACGCATAAAGCCTTCGGCTGTCTGCTTGATCGCTGAATCGAGCTTAAGCACACCATGGTCCAAGGCATTGGTGAATAATTCCGTCACGATCATGAAAATAACTTGCCGATGCTCCTGTAACCCCTGTATTTCCATCAAGGCGTTGACCATCATAGGCACCGGATTCAGCTTTTTCAACGCGTCTATATCGAACTCCATCATCGCCTTCCAGGGCAAGGCTTCAACAACGGGATATTCCTGCTTGCTATCGCAGCCTTTCCAGGGTACGTTATCGACATCGCATAATAACTCCAGAAAAGTGATAACTTGATAGGTCTGCTCATTTTCGCAATGCCGGCTTAACAGGCTCTGTAGACTCTCAAAGGCGGAACCTTCATGCTGGCTGATACAAGCCATGACCGCCTCGGCGCCGAGTGCTACTCCAGCGGAGTTCTCCGCTTCGCTGACCGTATCCGTCAACAGATATAAATAATCGTCGCCGCTAACTGCAATACTCTGTATATGCGGATCCAATGAGGCGCTGATTCCTAACGGCAGGTTCGTCGAGGCGATGATTTTCAAGCGGTTGCTTGCCCTATTCACTAATACCTGATCCGGCAAGCCGCAATTGAGAACATGTAGGGTCTTCGTCTCTGGATGCAGCGCGACGATCGAGGCCGCCAAAAACATATCGACAGGCAGTAATTGGTGCAGTTTTCGATTAATTTCTTCAACAATTTCGACGATATCGAAGCCCTTATCGCTCATCTTGTAAAATATTTCGGCGATGGGGGCGGCGGCAATGGCCGCCGACATGCCGGAACCGCTAAAATCTCCCAGCAAAACATGGAGGTGATCCTCGGGCGTACGTCCGACTAAGGCAATATGGCCATTGAACAGGGATCTGGCCGAAACCGTCGATTTAATTACCGAAGTATCTAACAGTTTTGCCCGCAATATCTTGTGAAACAAATTGGCGGCAATTGTTTGTTCCTGTTCACGCCGTTGCCGGTAAGCGCTTAATCGCCTATTGTTTTCCAATTGTTGTAGATGACATTGGCGATATTGCAACAATGAGTTGATTTTCGTTGTTAATAACAAGGAATTAATGGGTTTGACAACAAAATCATCAATTCCCTGCTTCAAAAAAAGAGCAAGCGCTTTATCATCATAGCGGCTGGCCAATGCCAAGATGGGAACCGCATCAGCGGCCAAATTCTGTTTTATGGACGGTAAATCATCGACATCGACGCCGTCGATATCCAACAATAATAAGTCGACTTTTGTGTCAGAGAGCTTCGCCGCCGCTGCCTGTCCATCGCCTACGATGCTATATTGATAGTCTTCAGCTTTTAAAAGCGTATCGAGCAACTCGATTTCAGCAGCCTCTGCGCCAATGATCAGCACCGTGAAAAACCGCTTACTCGCTTTTATACACATGCTTTCCATTAATCGCTCTCTGGCTTTCGCATCTTTCCAGTGCGGCATCGCCTCTCAACAGGTTTTAATGATTCTGCGGATTCAGCAGTTAATTCAAATACATCGCAAAACAAAGCGCAAATCCGAGCCAGCTCAATAACAGTAAAATCCACGCCAATTTACTTTGCCGATAAATAGTCACGGTTTCGGCAGCCTTGTGTTCGGAATCCTCGGCGTTGAGTCGGCTATCGACTTTTTTCAGCTTCTTATCCAACTCCCTGGCTTTCGCCTTTTGCTGTTTCTTATACTGCTCTATGCCTTTTTGAATGCCTTGAGCGATCAACTTGGTCTGCTCTTTAGTCTGCCCTGGCCGCTGCGTAGCCTTGGCAGTTTTCAATGATTCTTCCTGCGTTTGAGCAGAAATCTGCCGATATGATTTATTTTTTCTCATCTTTTCCGAGTATTTTGCTCAGCATTTATTCACATTATAGCCTGATCTGTCTCGAGTTAGTCACGAATCGCTATCGAAATATGCCTACAATAGCGAAACCACTACTCTGTGCGCCTTTACTGTATTTATTCGGCCGATTCATCCGCGACTCGGTAAGGATCCAAATAAATACTTTCCACACGCCTTCCCAGCATGACGATCTTGCCGTTATAACGTTCGACACCGGTCGCCGAGAATTCAAAGGCATAGCTGCGCCAGGCCTGTATCCTGCCTTCGGCGTTGCGCTTAGGCCAGAAACCGGTCAGGGCCACGTAATCGTCCAGCAATTGCAAGTCCAGCCTGCGGCAATGCGCTTTCACAACAGACATCGCCGCTTCCCGGGCCTGCAGACTATTCGACCAGAACCATAGCATGGCGACGATGAGCATGATAAAAATTAAATCCGTCATAACGACTTAGTCCGATAGACTCCTGAATATTTCGTCAAATGCTTGCCTCGCCTAGCGTGCCGTTCGCGCCTTTTTGAGGAGTGATTCAAAACCATACAGAATGTGCCGAACGATTTAATAGGCCTGATCACTCACGAATTCGGGCTAGATGAATTGTTGCTACCGGGACGTTAAAATGGTCAACATGCGTTGGGCGTGTTCAGCCACCTCGATGCCTAAGTCTGTCAAATAGCCGCCATCGGCCTGTGAAATAATGCCTTTGTCATGCAGGCGCCGCGCCGCAGCAACGACGTGTGGCCCGGCATCGGCATGCACCTTAATGCCTTCTTGCAAGGTCTCCAAATTAAATAAAGACAACAGATTGATTTCTTCCACCAATTCTTCCGTTAAAACCATTGCCAGCCCCTTGTTAATCATTAAAAGCCATCACATTACCAGCTTTCATCGCTGGCTGGAAGATTGACCAGAAAAGTGCCGCCATGCACGGCAGGAAGCGCATGGCGGCACCGCCAAAACCGGCGACTGCAAGCCATTGATTTTATGAGCCGATGTCAAACCCGTCGCCTTAACCCCAGCAATTCCCATCAGTTTGAGTATTTTTGCAGGGTTTAGGGCATGGGGTGTGTTTGGCGTGGATGTCGGCAGCAAGGATGCTGCCGTCAAGCCCCCAGGGATGGGTTTACCCAGCACCTAAATTCCATGGCTACTGGACTATATTTTACATTCCAGGATAATTTAGGTGCTGGGTGAACGGCGCTCCTCGACAGACACACCCCATGCCCTTTTTGAACGCCAAAGTGGGAATTGCTGCCTTAACCCGGATATTTCGCAAAGGCGGTCTTGGTCTTTGAAAGAAGTATTAAAACCCAATGGATTGGGTTTAATGTCGGTCATATTTATCTGGTGCAGTTTGTACCTGAATGGTTTCTGAATTATCCGGGTCAAGTCGACAAGCTGATGCAGAGGCATTATCCACCGTCTTGCTGTTGCATGAGCCGGCTTAACCAACTGTAAACCCGTTTAACCAACAACGCCTCATTATGTCGATAAAGATGGTCGGTGGCGCTGATTTCGTCCTGTCGGTAAGCGGGGTTTTTGTTAGCGGCCAGTTGACGTTTACGCGCGCCATTCACGACCGCCGGCAAATCATGTTCCGCATAAATATCCAATAACGGCAAGCGAATTTTGGCCAACCTTGCCAGGAACTGCGGCCTGCGATCGGTACCCTCCGAGACTGGCAGGCTGATGGTCACCAGGCCGCCGAGGGTGTTATCGAGATTTTTGTCGATACTATAGAGCCCCATCAGCGCGCCCATGCCATAGCCAACGACGACTATATTGCCGACTTCGGTTTTATCCAGAAAATCGACCGCTGCCTCGATGCGGGCTTTAGCCTCGGGAAATAACGGGTAATAATCCTGTGCAGACGCCCCCATTTCCCTGATCGGCATTTGCAAAGCCAAGGTTGACCAGCGATGCTCAGGCAAGATGGTTCTCAACGCATGCACGACGACTTGCTGATCAGGATAAGCCGCGCGATCATGTAGGATAATGGCCGCACCCCGCGTATCGATGTCGACGCTTTCAGTATGGATAGCTAAAAAAGGCCGCTGTTGCGCCTGCAACCAAACGACCTCCCCCCTTGTTAAGGTGTTTTCGATCAGAGCGGCATATTCTTGTTCTCGCGCTGCGTTACTGGCATGAGCAAAAGCCGAATACAGCATGATGACAGTGAAAAGAATACTCCACCGCGTCATAACTTGAATTGCTCGCTGTAAAACCCACTCCCCGTATAGCGCCGATGAAGATAACGCAACAACACCATGATCACCGAGGCAACCGGCAATGCCAACAGCACGCCGAGGAAACCGAACAGCTGTCCTCCGGCCAGCACGGCAAAGATAACCGCCACCGGATGTAAACCAATCTGGTCGCCAACCAACCAAGGCGTCAGCAACATGCCTTCCAGCGCTTGTCCCACCATGAAGACAATGGCGACTGGAATCAAATACATCGGGTCTTGAAACTGTAATAATGCCGCTAAACAGGCGGCGACGATACCAACGATCGCGCCCAAATAGGGCACGAAGCTGACCAGGCCGGCCATCATGCCGATCAGCAGCGACAAATCGAGTCCCAACAACGATAAGCCGGTGCTGTATATCATACCCAATACAATCATCACATAAAACTGACCGCGCATGAACGCGCCCAACACTTGATCCGACTCGGCCGCAAGTTTAGCGACAGTCGGCGCACTTCGGCGCGGAAACAAATCATGGACCCTGGCGACCAGTTCGTCCCAATCCCTGAGTAAATAAAACGTAATCACCGGTATCAATAGCAGATTCATCAGCCATTCCAATATCAACGTTCCGGAACGCGATACCGAACCGATCAACGTCGCCAGTATGCCGCCAGCCTTTTGCCAATGGTCCTTCAAGATCTCGATCAATCCGGCGCTGTCGACGGGTTCAATGTCAACATGCAAGAACTGTTGCAGCATGGGAATCAGACGGGTATTCAACCAGCCGATATAATCCGGGAGTTTGCTCAGAAATAAGCTGATTTGCGCTTCGATGCTCGGAATGATCACCACCAAAATGGCGGCAAGAAAGACAGTGAGGGTCAAAAAAACCAAAATGACCGACTGAGTCCGTCCTAATCGCCAGGATTTGATTGAGATCATTTCCAGGCGGTCCACCAGCGGATCGCTAAGGTAGGCTAGAACCGCCGAAATAGCGAAGGGGAGTAGTATCGGAGCCAGCAGATAAAGCAGCCCGCCCAGTAATACGCTGAAAGTCAGAACCAGCCATTTTTGTGAATCGCTCACTGCCCTATCCTTCCCGTTATGTTTTGAAAAATACCGCGTTTGTCAGCAACCCGGCGGTTCGACGCTGAACACGGTCATCTGAGGAAGCGGTGAATCTATCCATCCTGGATTTCTCAGCGCCAAACCCGAAAAATACGATTTTTTAAAAAATTTCTGAGTGCAATTTGACTCACTTCATAGTCAGGTATGCCGCCACCGCCGCACTGACCAGTCCCAACAGCGCGGCGATGATCCACAACCATAATTTGTTGATATGATCATGTTGTTCCTCGGCAATAGCCACTCCCTCAATGCGGGCATTGCTGGCCTTGGTTTTGCCCTCCGCATCCTCCTCGATGTCGAAAAAAATGGTATCGCCTTTGACCGGCCTGCGCGCCATCCCTTTTAACGCGGAAATGTGAATAAAGACATCCTGACTGCCATCGTCCGGCTTTATAAAGCCAAATCCCCTGTCATCTTTCCAGGTTTTCAAATAACCTTTTTTATCTGTCTTTGCCATATTATTACCTACTTCTTAATCAATACTTCTTTAAAAACGGCATCCTACTCTCATAGTAAGGCTAAAGTTCATGCAAGCATCTTCGATATGCTTCGGTTTTTACCAGCGAATCATTGATTTTCAGCTTCCCCGCTCTAGCAGCGGCTGCACTCCCCCCTTCCGATGGGAGCTATCACGGCAATAGCCGGCCACCGCGAGAATGAAAATACAACGGCCGGCATGGTCAATCAACAACCGGGCTCTACTCAAAAATCACGCGCATAGCCAATGACCAAGCCTTACTTTACGACACTGCTAGCCTTCACAATTAGGTCCCTGATGATAGACCCACTCAGTTACCGGTTTTCCGGCCTTTAAATGTTGTTCAATGATAATGTCCAACTTATCGCTATCGATCCCATAATACCAGACACCGTCGGGATGTACGCATAACAACGGTCCGGATTTACAGGTGCCTAAACAGTTCACCCGACTACGCTCAACCCGCAGTTCGCCGCTGCCCAATCCGGCTTTTTTCAGTTTATCTTTCAACGCGTCATATAAAATCTGACCCTCACCATTCTCGGTGCATTTTGAACCCACACAGACCAACACATGACGTTTGTAGGTCCTCATCGAGGGTTTCATTACTTCTTTCATAGTTCTTTCACGTTATGGTCGTTAAAAAAGTTGAAACAAAGGAATATTACTGATCGTGACGCCAAAATAAGCAATTAAACGGTGCTGCGCTATTCGGGCAGCCGGGGAGAGGAAAAGAGGCTTAGTGGTTGATGAATTTTTGCTAATCGGTGTGTTGCGGCATCGCCCCAGTCACTATCCAACCGTGGCGTCATCTACAATCCGACTTACCATCGACAGCCTTGAAAAACAAGAAGAGGACTGCCATCGTTAAAGCACCTGAGTATTGTTGCCAATCATTAAATAGCTTTATTATAACTCAGTCATGCAACAAGAAAACAACGACAGCCTGTAAAACTATCCCAACGAAAAGGGAATCGAAGAGGATTCATCAAGATGAATCCTCTGCCGGATTATCTGACTTTTTTATCAATAATCACTTTATCATCAATAATCAGCTTCGAAACGCCGCCCAGAGAGACATGCAAGGTGCAGGAAGCGGTCTTGAAGTTATCACCAGGTTCGCCATCCCACTCCAAGGTAACGTAGGTGGCTTTGTCGGTATCGGTCCTGGTCGGAAAATAAACCTGGGAGCCGGTTTTTTCCTTGATCAGCTGCGGACATTTTTGATTGGCCATACTCTGCATCGATGAGACTGCTCTGATCATCGAAGCAGCCTCTTTTTGTTCAGTAGTCTGCTCTTTGCTGGTGCCGACCATGATAAAGCCCACCACGATTGCCGCGACTACTGCGCCAATTAATTTTTGAGTATTACTCATATGCATCTCCTAAATTTCATTAAAATGGCCGTCAATCGGTTTTTTATAGCCACATTTTATTATTATCGACAACACCTTAGCCTGTGTCGCCATTTGCCGTCCGAGAAAAAACAGCAAGTGTTGCTCAGAACTGTGCATCATCCCCTCCGAATTCTATGCCAATTGCCCCCCTCAGGCAATGAAAGAGATGAATATGACGTTGCCCCAAGCCCTTGATGAAATTCATCCCCCACTTCTGAATGAAATATCCGGGCTAAGCTGAGTCAGGTCCCGACCTGGGCAACCCAGTCCTCCAGGTTATAATAGTTGGTCACTCTGGCGATTTTGCCGTTGCGTATCGCAAAAAACGCCCCAGCCGGCAAGCGATATTTCTGTCCGTTCGCAGTCGGCAAGCCTTCGTCGGTGTTCAGGTATTCGCCCAACACGACGAACTCGGCGGCGCCGCGACTGCCATCTTCATTGGCCATGATCTCCATGTCCACCAGTTGTTCGCGGTAATGGTGATTCATTTTTTCCATGAAGCGGGCAAACGCTTCTTTACCCTGTTCGCGACCGCCTTGATTGATATCATGCACCACATCGTCGGTCAACAGACTGAGAAAGGTCTCCATATCGGCATCATTAAAGGCCTGATAATATTGTTTGATAAGAGCTATTGCCTGTTTCATATCTTTGCTACGCTAGTTAAAAAACCGCGATTTTGCCAGAAGTCGAGCAGTTTTTCAGCAATTAAAATTCAACGCCCTGCGCAGCCTTGATACCTTGCTTGTAGGCATGCTTGATAATTTTCATTTCGGTCACGGTATGAGCGACATCAATCACTTCCTGAGGGGCATTACGGCCGGTCAATACCAGATGCATCCAAGGCGGCTTTTCCTGTTCGATGAAATCGGCAATTTCCTGACCGGAAACCCAGTTGTAACCGCAACAATAATTAATTTCATCGAGCAGCACGAAATCATATTCCTGCGAGCGAATCTTGTCCTTGGCAAATTCCCAAATGGCGCGACTGGTTTTAATATCCTGTTCCGGATTTTTCGTGTCCCAGGTAAAACCGTCTCCTAGCGCATGCCATTCGATATTATCGAAACGCTTGGCGGCTTCCTGCTCGCCGGTCTTCCACTGTCCCTTGATAAATTGGATCACGCAGACTTTCATGCCCCAGCCTGCGGCGCGAAAAACCATGCCGAAAGCGCTGGACGACTTGCCCTTACCTTCGCCGGTATGCACCAATACAATACCCTGCCTTCTCTCTCTACTCTTCATGAAAACCATCCTGCTACAATGTCTGATGCACTGGCAAAATACCAGTGGATATAGGAAGCCCTAAGATTTTTATAGCGGACGCCGCAATCCCCTCGCCGGCAATTAAAAGCGGGCGGCAAATCCGTCGTCGTGACTCGGGCCGAGTGATGAAACTCATGTCCTTTGACACCGCGGCTGTCTTCTCGATAACCCAACGCAGCCAACCTGTCTTGCATTCTGGACGCATAAGGCAATAGATTCGCCATCGACCAACTAATCCCGTCTTGATCAATCAGTTTCTCCCCCAACAGCATCGCGCCTCCGCATTCTGCTAAAACCGGTTTATGGTCTTCGATGAATTGCCGGAGCGAGGGCCAACTGGCCGAGTGCGCCAATTGCTCGCCGTATAATTCCGGATAGCCGCCCGGCAGCCATAAGGCATCGGCCGCCGGCGGCACGGGGTCGCCGGCCAACAACGAAAAATAACGCAGCCCGGCGCCCTGAGCGAGTAACCAATCGACATTGGCCGGATAAATGAAACAACAGGCTGCATCGCGAGCAATCGCCACCGTTTTACCGGCTAATCGTCGCGAACGCGACACAGAAATGGCTTCACGCTGACGGGGGTAGTCGTCAAAAGCATCCGTTAACGCCACATCATCGACATGAAAAAAATCATCAAAATCGGCTATGCCACCTTCATCGGGACGCATCAATCCCAGATGCCGTTCCTTGAGCACCGGCGCATCTTTCATCATCCAAGCCACTAATGGCGGCAAGTCGTGATCGGCCAGAAAATTCCTCAACAGTTCGGCGTGATGCTCGCTGCCGACCCGATTGGCGATCACCCCGGCTATCGTCACATCCATGTTAGCGGCATAGGAGCAAAATCCCGAGACCAGCGGCACTATCGAGCCGCTGATGCCCTTGGCATCGACCACCAGTATCACAGGCGTATGCAGAACTTTGGCCAAATCGGCGGCGGAACCGGACTCACCGACACCGTGACGCCCATCGAACAAACCCATTGCCCCTTCTATCAAGGCCCAATCGGCATCCTCGGCCTGTTCGCTGAGAATATGCCGAGACAGCGCCGTACCGATCATTTCCGTATCCAGATTATAGGAAGGGCGTCCGGTGATGGCCTGGTGCCACAGCGGGTCGAGAAAATCGGGACCGCTTTTAAAGGCCGCAACCGTTCGTTTCGAACGGCAAAAATGCTGCAGCAAGGCCAGCATGATCGTAGTTTTACCGCAGCCTGACTGGGTTCCAGCCAGTAACGCAATTTTCATGATTTTTTCGAGTTTCAGTGATGATCCAGCCTGGTCGGCGACGAAACCGACCAGGGCCTGAGCGCGTATTCTACCCTGTACCGACTGAGGCCGTCTTCCCCATAAAAAAAACGGAATTATGACCTCGTCGACATGACAGGATGACGTTGAAACGGTATGCTACAGAGCCGAAACGGGGACCGTTTACCGAATTTTACCCGCAATACCGCCCCCGGCAAGCAAGGTTGAAATCATGCATAACAATAACAAGATCGACATTTCAGGCTATGCACAGCTCAAAAAACTGAGGACGGCGCTGGCGATTTTACAGGGCACCAAATTACTGTCCACGCTGTTGCAGGAAGCGGAAAGCACCGTTTCTCACGACCAGACCAAACGTTTTACCTATTTGACCACGCTGTTTACCCGCATACACCGGGAAATTTTTCACGACTGGAAAGAGCAGGCGACGGTCACTCACCGTCCCGGCACGATCGTCGAGGCCGAAAAACGGCGAAAATTCCGTAAAACCTTTGCCCGTCTGGTGTTAGATGCCGATAGCAACAGCGATACCGCACTATTCGATAACAATGGTTTTGTCATCAAGACCGACAACATAGCGGAACGTCTGGCCGACTTTTATCTGAAAATACGCACTGTCAAACCCTTCTCGTACGGCAACCGCATCACCTTGGATTTTTTCATGACCGCCCTCGGTCATTTGCCGGCCTTCAAAGCCGTTTATGAACAGGGCATCGATTTCAGGCGTCTGGCCAAGGGCGATGCAACGATTCTGCACAGTTCCGACAGTGATCACCGCCAAGTCACCCTCGCCTTTGAACACGCCTTAGACCCGACCCGCACCCAAAGCCTGAAAAACCAGCCCAATCGCTACGGTCTATGGCCCGAAAACAAGCGCTTTCTATCCGGCATGCCGTTTTTATCGCACCGGACCGCGGAAGGCGTCGAATGCCTGGTGACGGTGAACGGCGGCCTGGTTCCGGTAGACAGCATACGCGAAGAATACTTCATCGAAGGCCAGCACTTTGCCGATTATCCGCTCACCGTCTCGGAAAATGTCATCGCGTATTTGCCCGGCACCGAGGAATTCCGCGATCCGGAAAAAAACCTGATCGATGGCATCGCCATTCGTGAAGACGGCGTGGCGCCGCTGTTCTGTCTCGATGTCAACATGTTGACGGGCCTGCGCTCACCCAGCCATATCGAATTTGTCGAACTGTTGAAAACCTGTACCGGCGAAAAGGCGGCGCCACTGAAGTTGGCCAATAACGAACCGCTGAAAGACAAACTGATTGCCGCCGCCAATGGCGATACCCGGCTGGTGCGCACGGTCGAAATCGCCTATGATCGGCTCGGCAAGATCAATCGCATTCTGGTCAACGCTACCCAGGAAATTTTTGCCGGCAAGACGCCGGACGTCAATCCGAAGCTATTTATGTGCATGGGCGGCGCCGGCTCAGGCAAAACTGCGGTCGAGGAAATCGCCCAAGCGCATTGCGGCGATAATTTTGTCGTCGCCTCCCTGGACGAATTCCGCAAAGTCAGCGACCTCTATCGCATATTGACCGCCGCCAATCACCACAGCGACGATTATGTGTACGTCGAGCCGTTCGCCAACCGCTTGCGCGACATGGTCGCCCAACACGCCAAGGCAGCCGGCATCAATATACTCTACGACGGCACCGGCATCCCCTATCAACCGCGTTATTCGACCATCATCAATCAATTCAAGGCCGCCGGTTTTTACACCCAGATTACCGCGGTCGACGCCTTTCTGGTCAAACCGACCGGGCGCGAGGACGAGCTATCCCGTTCCGGCGTCATCAACAGCGTCAAGAACCGCTTCGAAAAAACCGGCCGCGCCCTGCCCTGGGTCATCACCATCGACAAACATATCCGCGCGCCGCAATCTTTTCTAAAAGCATTAGAAGACACGTCGCTGGATAAAATTTCCCTGTTCGCCAACGACGCAGACAGAAACATGCATTACCTGGTGGCCGAAAGCTTCGCCTTCTCCGATCGTGAAATCAAGGCCTTGAAGCAACATCAAATAAAAGGCAGTCTGTCAGACTACCTGACCTCGCTGATCAAAAATCATAATGACTCGGTGTTAAAGAGCCTTGCCGAGGATAACGATGACATCGACCAACTGCTCGACAGGAATCCGGCCCTGAATGAGAATAACGTCGGCTATCAAGTCTACAGCAGCCATGCCGGCCACAGGGTTCTGGTCATTTACAACACCCGCCGCATGGTCGACTTCATTGAAAAAAGACAATTGAACCCGAATGCTTCCGGGGAGGAAGGTTTGCTGCATAAATCCGAGTCCCTGTCATTTCGGGTAGACCCATTGGCCCAAGAGCCATGGATCACCCGCTTACAGGGGTCTAAGGCTGAAAGCTAATCCTACTGCTTCCATTTGATATTACAGCCGATGCTGGGTTTCTGAGTCGGGTTGATGGGTTGGTCCAGCAGCAGATTCTCCAATGCCGCGCGCAACTCTGCACCGGTCAAAGGCACATCGTTTTTAGGCGTGGAGCCGTCCAGACGTCCCCGATAAACACAGGCCAGGTTGGCGTCGAACAAATAGAAGTCCGGCGTGCAGGCGGCCTGATAGGCCTTAGCGACTTGCTGAGTTTCATCATACAGATAAGCGTCAAACGGATTACCCCATTGCTTCATCAACGCCTGCATTTTATCGGGCGCATCCTGAGGATAATTGACGATATCATTGGCGCTGATCGCGATAAAACTAATACCCTTCGGCGCATAATGGCGGGCGATATCGATCAATTGCTGTTTAACATGCATCACATAAGGACAGTGATTGCAGATGAACATCACCAATGTCCCCTTGTCCCCCTTTAGGTTCTGCAAGGACTTATTGGCGCCGGTCATGGTATCAGGCAAATCAAAATCGGGCGCAATCGTGCCCAACGGCATCATATTGGATTCAGTGGCGGCCATGGTCGCTCCTCCGTTTCGTGTTGCAGTAAACTGCTAAAAGCTTCATTATATAAGGCAATGATCGTAAATTAACCTTATTAACGAACAGCTAAATTAATCAGCAGGCTTTGACGTGCCGGAATGCACGATTCAGACGGATCACGTTAAGTAATTGAGCGCTCCAGGTCAAGACTAAATGTTTACATGATGGAGTTTTTGAAAAATCATCGCTGGATTGCCCGGCGGCCGGCGATGACAAAACGGCTGGCAGCCTATTCACAAAATCAATGACTTGCAGTCACTCATTTTGGCAGTACATTCATGCGCTGCAGGAAACGCCGATTTTTATCAGCACGTTCTTAGGCTAGACCATCGATTTATAAAACGAGTTCCTAGACTTCGGTTTTCGAACACACAAACGAGCTAACGTTTATGAGATGCTACAGCATGAAACGGATACAACTGCTACTGACCTGCCTGTGCTTAAGCCTCGTCAATCCCCCGTCACGCGCGGACGAGTTGATCAACGACTCCGGCTTGTGGAGTCAAGTCGAAGGCCATTTCAAACTGGAGACTTTCCACCCCAAGCTCCACCGTTTCCGCCTCTGGACCACTGGCGAGGCCCGTTTTTTCGATGACTTCGGTCGTTTTAGCCAAGGCGTCGTGCGTATCGTTCCCGGTTATCAGTTCAGCGAAGAAATTGCGTTATTTTTTGGTTACACATGGCAGCCCACCGTGCTCCGCAATGGAAAAACGCTGGATGAGCACGATATCAATCAGGCCATGAAATGGGCGACCAAAACGGATTGGGGCACTGTTTCGACACGCAGCATGATAGAATGGCGCTTCGTCGACAATGACAGCCAAATGGCGACTCGCCTGCGCCAAAAAGTTCGCGCCGGTTACCGACTACACCCGCACTTAAGCCTAATCGCTTGGGAAGAGCTGTTTGTAAACGTTTATAGCGTGGACTGGGGTCCGGAAAGCGGCATCGACCAAAACCGATTATTCGCCGGCTTCGGCTGGCAATTTGATCGGAGCGGGCATTATACATTCGAAGTCGGTTACATGAATCAATATATTTCCCTTCCCAACCGCGACGATCTCATGAATCATATGGCGCTCGGCAGCTTACAGATACGATACTGAACGCTGGACTAGCAGACTCGACCTCTTGGCTCAGCATCCGGAAAACGTCGCCATGAAACAATTCGACTTATAAAAAGCTTATGAAAAACAAGCTCGACTTTCTGTAAAAAAAGAATAATTTCAGATTCTATGCAGCGCAAACTGCGCCTGCCACGCTATAATAAGCTATTTTTCAACTAACCGAGGAACAAAAAATGACCGAGAACTGGATTGCCCCTTCTATCCTGTCAGCCGACTTCGCTCGCCTGGGCGAGGAAGTGGATAATGTATTGGCGGCCGGCGCCGATGTCGTCCATTTCGATGTAATGGACAATCACTTCGTCCCCAACCTGACCATCGGTCCACTGGTTTGTGATGCGTTAAGAAAACATGGCGTCACCGCCCCCATTGACGTGCATTTGATGATCGAACCGGTTGACAGAATCATCCCTGATTTCGCCAAAGCCGGCGCCAGCTATATTACTTTTCATCCAGAAGGTTCCGTGCATATCGACAGAACCCTGCAACTGATTAAAGACAACGGCTGTAAAGCCGGCCTGGTCTTCAACCCAGGAACACCGCTGCACCATCTGGATTATGTCATGGACAAATTGGACATGATTCTGCTGATGTCCGTTAACCCTGGCTTCGGCGGCCAATCTTTCATCCCTTCCGCATTGGATAAATTGCGTGAAGTCAGAAAAAGAATCGACGAAAGCGGTTATGACATCCGTCTGGAAATCGATGGCGGCGTAAAAGTGGACAATATCCGCGACATCAAAGCTGCGGGCGCCGACACCTTCGTCGCAGGATCCGCTATTTTCGGCAAACCTGATTACAAACAAGTCATCGACGACATGCGCGCCGAAATTGCTAAAGCAGGCTAACCATCTGATAATTTGAGGGGCGCAATGCCCCTCTCTCCACACTTCTGAACTAACCCTAGCCAGACATCTTCAGCATGCGATCGCATCTAACGTTCACCAACACATGCCTGGCCACTTTAATTCATTAGCTTCTCTTGGCTTTCTCCTTCGAGCAGTTCGGCGATTAGTTCAATTTGTGCCTGATGTTGTGGTATCTGAGGAATTTCCCATGCTTTTCCAACGACTCGGGCAAGCAAATTATTCAGCCAAGGCCGGTTCGCTTGGGCGTTTTGAATAATCACCCGATAGGAATCGCCATCGTTGACGACAGCAAAACCGTCCACTTCCACTTGAATTGGCTCGGCTTCTCCAACAAGCGTCAACTCCACATAGGCCGTGCGTGAATCGAGATCAAAGAAAAATTCCGATAATACCGCAATGCCTCTAAGAATTATATTGGCCACCCAAATGACGATGATATTCGGTGTCAATTTGATCGCTAACTTTACTAAAGCGGCTTTAAAACTCATTTTTCCACCTCATTCGGTGACAGGATAGATCATTTAATTCTACCCTTTCTTTGTCATCGCCGATATGCGCAAGTCCAAAAAAGAGCAAAAGAAAGAGCAAAAGAAAGAGCAAAAGAAGAAGCAAAAGAGAAGCAAAAGGGTCAGACTCTAATACTGCTTACTTAAGAGTGAGTTATCAATAGAATTCAATAAGATAAGTTATTTTGTGGAGGTTAAGCTCCTTGTTCTAGTCAGATATAATTAAATTACCAATAAAAATTATTCTGAAAAAAGAGCTTAACCTTGTCTGATCTTACAAAACAAATCCTCATCAAACAAATTCGGCGATTCAAAAATTCCGTTCTTCAATTTTCTCACCTCCCGTTTGCCGATATTTTAAAGAGAAGCAAAAGGGTCAGACTCGATTCAAAGCAGCATTGGCTCATACTTATTAAAGTGGGCACGTAGTTTGAGCTAAGTTATGCTACCGTCGGCCAGGCAACAAAGCAGTTGAAATAAGGAAAGTAAAAACGTCAAATGTAAGCCCCCAGTCCTTGTGAACAATAATTCATAACCGGGCCATGCAACGGTAAACCAGCCCAATTTATTTGACGGCAATCAGACAGGCGAAGTTGAGCCAGCGAAAGTAGGTATCGATACGCTTAAAGCCGGCCCGCTCCAGTAACAGGTAATTCTCCTCCAGCCGGTAAGGAATCAGCACATTTTCCAGCGCTTCGCGCTTGCGCTGGTTTTCAGTATCGGTATAGCCGCTTTGTGATTTTTTAAATTGCAGGTAATGATCGATATAAAGGCGATTCAAGGCCGCATCACTGCTTAAAATCTTTTCCGATAAAAACAGAACACCGCCCGGTTTAAGTGCGCTATAGATATTTTTCAGCAGATGCTCCCGGTCAATCGGACGCACAAACTGCAAGGTCCAGTTAAGAATTACCACATTACAGGCCGGTAACACGGGCAAAGCACTCAAATCAGCGATCAGTAGAGACACTCTTTGTTCTTCAAGGGCCGTTGATAATTTGGCGCGTGTCTGGTCCAGCATGGGTTCGGAATTATCATAGCCGATAAACTTGGCCGTTTCGGGACACTGAGGGTGATTTATGATGTGCTCGATAGTGGTTCCCGTTGAACAGCCGAGGTCACAAACTACACCATCCTGTTCCGGTAAAAACGCCATGATCAGATCTGACTGTAGACGTTGAATTTCACTATAAAAAGGCACGCTCCTGGCGACCATGTTATCAAACACGGTTGCAACGCGTTCATCAAAGGTAAAATCATCCACCCGATTGATATGCTGAAAAATTCGATCTTCCTGAGTCATTTATTCGCTCTTTATCATGATGTTGTTAAGGGATCCGACTATCTCATCGATTTAAGACGCTCGGTTTTCTTCAGAAAACGCACGATGGCATATGCCATAACGACCAGTATTGTCGCGGCTATGACCGGTATTTTGTTTTGGGCCAGACTGTCTGCAAGCTTGAGTTTCCAGCTGATCAAGCCCAATGAAATCATCAGTGATGTAAACAGAGTGCCGTATTCTTTAACAGCAACCGCAGGCCAGTCAAATTCATAGTGACTGATGGTTTCCGGCAACCCATCAAACCGGGGCAACCAGCGTGATACATCGGCGCAATAGTTGATATAAGCTTGACCAAACTTTTCAGTTAAAAACCGCTCTTCACTGAAAACGATAAGCCGGTAAATCGCTATAAAGCCCAATGAGCCGAGGATGATGGCGATCATATTGCCAGCGATGAACATAAAACCAATAACAATCAAAATATTGCCTAAATAAAGCGGATTTCTGCAATGGGCAAAAACACCATCTGTCACGAGATTTTCAGCATAAATTCGTCTGTTCCTGCCGCCGCGAACAATATAGGCCAAGCCGATAGTCAATATCCGTAACGCTTGGCCAACCGATATCATTATTAAACCCATGGCTAGAAAGTAGTCTCCAGGCACCGTGCCGATTGCAGTGGGCGGAAAAAAGAATAGCAGTGCGGCGATAAGAACAGGAAACAACACATTTCTGGTATGAAAGAGGAAATTCCCCCATTGATTGAATAAATCATTCATTGTTTATTATCCGTAATGTTATCGGCGATTATTATTATGAGGTATAGGTGTAGCTGCTCGCAATCATCCTATTTTCAGCTTAAATTAGCTACAACTACGGGTGTAAAAATACCAATGTGGCTGTTACATCAAATGGCTGTTACATCAAAAGGGTCAGGCTCGATTCAAAATACATCAAAAGTACATCAAAAGGGTCAGACTCGATTCAAAGCAACATTGGCTCATGCTTATTAAAGAGGGCAAGTAGTTTGAGCTAAGTTATGCTACCGTCGGCCAGGCAACAAAGCAGTTGAAATAAGGAAAGTAAAAACGTCAAATGTAAGGCCTGACCCCAGTCCTCTGGGATATTTTTTAGTACATTTACCCGCCATTAGAATAATGGCGCCGTACTAACAACAGTAATACGCTCTCATCGAGAACTCAAAGGCTTACGAATTGATGCAGCAAAAGGGTCAGACTCGATTCAAAGAGAGCAAAAAAAGTCAAAAAGTCAAAAGGGTCAGACTCGATTCAAAGCAACATTGGCCTATGCTTATAAAGTGGGCAAGTATTTTGAGCTAAGTTATGCTACCGTCGGCCGGGCAGCAAAGCGGATGAAATAAGGAAAGTAAAAACCTCAAATGTAAGGCCCGCCCACTCCAAGACTGAGCAATATCTTAAGATCAGTTATCGATGTTGATTTCAATATCGCGGTGGATTTTACCATTCTTGATCAAGTAAGTTAATCTGATCGGACGTTTTGTATTGACTGAAATATCCAGATCACCCCCCATCGTTATGAAGGATTTTAATACATCACCACTGTCTTCATCGACTCCTTCCCAGAGAGCCTTACCCTTGTCACCCTTATCAGATTGAACATATTTAACGGCATCAATTTCCATATTATGATTGATGGCTCTATCATACCTGAATGCTGACAGCGCGTTCATGTAAGCCATTTTCTCCAGGAACCCATGATCGACTATCTCAGCTTCCATTAAGGAGAATTCCACCCTTCCAAACTCCTCCATCAAATTTTGGAGATTCATAATATTGTTAGCCGTCAAATCCGACAATTTGAGATTGATGAGCTTGCGGGCACGCTCAAATTCCAAATTCGTCGAAAGACCGGCGATATTTTCAGCATCAAGCATCAAACCTAGATTAAGCCTGTCATCATCGTTGTCATATTGATAGGAAAGTCTGCCATCAAGCGCTGTTTCTTTTATGCCCATCTGTCGCACCATCTTCAAAGGTTCTGCGCTGAGGGCATAGATGATATTCTGCTGTTGTTCTTTCTGTGTCGGATCCGTTATCAGCTTATAGTTTGAAAAGCTGATCTCAAGCCCATCATCATCCCTCCCTCCTGAAAACACAAGGGTATCCATATTACCAGTCAAATTAACCCCTACACCCTTCATTACTTCGACATCTAAATCCACATTCTCCAAAGAGATTGCGTCGAACAAGGGTGAATAGGAGATATCCCTGTACCTGATAGCTTCATCCAATTCATGATCATAAAGAAAGTCTTCAAACCGTTGCACACCTTCTTGGGATACATAAAAATATCCCCCCAAAATAAAAATACCTGCAGCAACAGCAAGACCAATGGCAGTCATTTTATTATCTTTTAGAAGCATCCTGTTTTCTCCTTAGTGTTCGTCAGCCATGGCAAATTTCAAATCATCATCGTTATACCAAGTCTTCATAATTTCTGCCGAGTCCATATCCTCCAGACATTTGTCCGATTTACATTCCACAGCTTCCTGAATAGTAATACTAAAAATTGGCCTCCCCTCATCATCGAATTTGAATGTAAATTCGGGTGCGGCCTGAATCAACATCCAGCCATCAATCTCTGCTGAAGCGTCGTTGTAATCAATAGCCATCGGATAGGGCTTTACAATATCTCCATCATCTGCCTTAACCAGCATGTATATTGGAATTCCGACATTGACTTCTCCATCGTTCAAACGGTTCAAATACATGGCGGGATGAGTAAACTGAACAGACCTTGAAAATGGATTAACCGTATAATTACGATATGATTTAAAGTCGATTTTAGCTGATTCCAGTTGTTTGGGATTAAGCCTTAGCGTTGCATAAAATCGCATTCGATCATAGCCAGAAGCCTTTGCAAGTAGCTTATACTGATTCTGCAGACTCTCCATATGTTTTTGATGTAGCGCAGCCTGTCTTTGACGTTCTAATTCCGCTCGCTGTTTATCGGCTTCCACCCTCGCCAGTTCACGCTGACGCTGCATCTCAGCCCGTTTCTTTTCAGCTTCTACATACGCTTCACGCTTGGCTATAAAATCGGTTGTCACTTGGATAGTCCAGGGAATGCCGCGCCGCTTCACAGCCTGTCCCGCCGCATACAAACTTGGGTCCGGATTGGCATCCTTTAACGCCAAATGATAAGCATTAAGCGGAGCTTTCTGAAGTTTATCAGCCACGACAAACTTTAAGACGTTGAATGACCCCGAGCCTACAAATTCTGTATAGGTTCGAGCCAGCGATTCCGCTAATCGGGTTTCTCGCGGATTCTGTTTGAGTTGCTCATTATCAGTCAAAACAATGATTGGCTGACGATCTCCTCTGACCATATTCCATTGGTGCGAACGATCATGATAATTGTAAGTTACAAAGTAATGCGCGCGCAGCTCTCTGTCCTCTCCTATCCACACCAATAGCTTGTTGACGGCATTGCTTTTGTTCCACAAATTTTTCGAGTTAACGCTGTAACGACGCACGATCTGCTTTGGGTTCCCTCTATCAATGTTATACCCGTCATACCAGTAACCGACCAACTTAATAAATGGGCGTTTCTGACCTTGATAAAACAGACTTGCGTGAACTTGCCGTATCAGATCTGTGCTTTGGACATATCCATTTTTGCAGGTAAAGTCTCCTTTCAATGAAGCGGTAGGATGAAATTGGGGATTGACCTCATAAAATGTAAAAATATTGCAGCCGGTCTCGCTTGAAGTAAGCTCCGTCATCTTATCGGCATTACTTGAAATATCGACAAACCCACCTGGCCTCCAACCCGCTATCTCCATCACATCAGCAGCAACCGATTCAAAATTTTCTGCCGAACGCTCGTCCTCAGTAGCAGACGACATTTGATTCTCTTGATTCTGGAGTTGACCGGCTTGTTCGTTTGAAGAAACCGCTTCATTTGTAACCCCAAGCGGCTCCAGCAATGGCGTCTTTTGAGCAATCCATCCCTTTGCCTTTGAAGCCTTTCCTGTCCAGATAACCCTGCTACCCTCTAATCCTGTAATCGATAGACCGTTCATAGCAGAACATTGCTTCATAAGCACCTGTCCCAACTTCTGAATGGTCAATCCGTAATCCGGCATGGCGAATTGCCCAGCATCTTCAGCTTGCACGCGTATCTTTACTGTTGCGGCGCACCAGGGATCTCCTTCGGCGATAAATCTCATCCCCAGAGACTTGCTATGAGCCAACGTCTTGTCTGCATAAACAGGATTAACTGCGCCAAGCAAAAGGCTAACGACAATTAAAAACAATTTTCTGTTCATTTCAGCTCCCCCACTTTCAGCCAAGTTCCCATACGCCATCCGCATTTTGACATGCATTCGCCTTTTCTCTTTCAGTACCTTGATTAGTCGTCACACTGACCTCCACATCACGGCACCCCATTTGAGCGCTTACTGTAGAGCTAGTGATATCGACATTGTCCAAATCTATACCTACAAAGCCTTCCTGCTTAGGCAAACTCTCAACATTAACGCTATCAAGATCTATTCCCTGTGCTTCCGCTTGCTTGATGGGGTTATAGGGTTTGACATAACCAGCGTGAACATAACCAACGGTAACCCCCTGCTTAGCCAACATAAGCCAACCATTGTCAGTTCGACCCGCCGAAGTGATCACATCCCCGGATCGCAATGAGGTAATGGTTGCGTACTCGGTACCCGGCCCCGAGCGCACCCGCAAACTAGATGTGGTTTGATATTCCTTTTTTTCCAGCTTGATCGATGACACCGAGTCGACCGAACTTAATCGCTTGATCTGTTTGGGAGCTGTCTTGTAGGAAATTTCACCCGTTTTTATGTTTGCCGAAGCGCCGCTTTCATTACTCTTCCAGGTAGAATTGCCAGCCGATCGCTGATCCAGCACATCGACAGTTCTCAAGGCGAGAGCCTGGCGGTCTCGCTCATCAAGATGCTGACCAATCATTTTTCCGGCAAACAAGCCAACCGCCCCGCCGATGGCTGCACCTAACCATTTTTTATTTCCGCCGGCTATACTGGCTCCAAGCAAAGCGCCCCCCACACCTCCAAGCGTAGCGCCAAGGTTTTCCTTGCTTATGTCTCCCATAGTTCCTTCACAACCGGTAACAAATGAAGCAAGAATCGCAACTGAAATTAATGGCTTGTTACTCATTTCACCCTCTCTTCGATAACCTTTTATCGAGTGCGCTTTTCTGCTGGCTTAGCGCCTATAATGAGCCGTCTAATATCGCCTTTCAGTCTCTGGCTAATCGAATATAATTTAAGGTCAGAATAATACCGCTAATTGAAAAGCCTGAATGACATGAATTTAAGATAGATGACTATTTCCAAGACAGCTTTTACGCCCCGTGATCTAAGCCTATGAAAATGTTACTATCGATTTTCACCGAATTTCACATTAAATTTCAAGCCATTATTTCAAAAACCAGGTTATCCCCCCCTTTAAATAAAATAACTCATTGATATTAAATGCCTTAATTCTATTCTAAAAAGTTAACGACAGGATCCGGTTGACCGACACCCGCCTGTTCCCGGACTAGTACATAGTCAATCTTATTCTGTCGGCAATTGTGAATGTAGCTGCGGATTTAGCCGCGCAATGCGAATAAATTCGGAGCTACCGCTGCAATTGCCCCCTGTGTCAGACTAGTTGTCGCCTCTAAAATTTTGATGAGTTATCACCTTTAGCAAGCGCATGAATTACATGATATTTTTTAGTACATTTACCCGCCATTAGAATAATGGTGCCGTACTAACAACAGCAATGCGCTCTCATCGAGAACTCAAGGGCTTACGAATTGATGAATCAACAGCGAAAACGCGCTAAGACGCATTCAAGACCACCATAGCGAAGCGAAAGTCCATCACAGGCACACTGATGTGCGCCTGTGATAGAATTCATGATAAATGTTGAATAAATGGCACACGATCGCTTTTATTGAACTAAATTTGGTTTTTGGTTTAGATTTAATTAAACGCCATTGATACCCCTGAACGCTCTCCTTTCAAACAATATGCTCTTAACTATGTAGAAGAATCCAGTTTGCACCCTTGATTCTATAACTCTTCTTTCAATGATCGCATGTCTGAATTTTTTATCCTTTTTTTCATAACCGGCTGTTTTTTATTGATTACCGTGGGCATACTGGAGATTTTCTCACGCCTGACCGGTATTCCTTGGATAAGTGCGGTTGATTGGGTTGGGCGACAAACGCTCTTTGCTTTGGATTGGGTGATCGACTACTTGCAATGGTTGAGCAAAGGCCGCCCTAAACATCGTCCGCCAATGGCGAAAAAAGTACGCCGTAAATATCGTCCTGTAAAAGCGACTGACTCGCCACAAATGGAGCCGACAAATTCGACCGCTAACGCACACGAACCGCAGTTTTCGTCCCCATCAGACTCGGCAACGCTTCCGTTCGCCGAAAAGACCTCTTTGCAGAGAGCGCCTGAAGCTGAGCGTTCAACCGAAGCCGACCAGCCTTTAACGACAGAGGCGCAACAAGAGGAACAGAAGCCGGCATCCGAAGACAAGATTGCCGCAATTGATCCTAAACCTGCATACAGGCCACAAATGGAGCCACAAAATGTGACGGCGAATGCACGCGAACCGCAGTTCTCGGCGCCATCAGGCTTGGAAACGCCACTCGATGCTCGGTTAGAGACGGTCGAGCCAAAAACGGCCCCGATACAAGCAGTTGAAGCCGCGACCGAAGCCCAATCGCCATTGCAAAAAGAGGCGCAAGAGGAACAACAACCGACGGACGAGGACAGTAGCGCTTCAATCGAATCTGTTCAGAACAACGCCCTCAGTCTTTCGGAACCGGACGAAAGTCAGCCACAAACAAGTTCGCTGCAACCGACTGCATCTACCGAGACAGTTGCCCAGCCGAATACCATTAATCACCTAACCGAGGAACCGGACCAACAGGAAAACACAGTCATCTCCGAGCATTCCCATGCGCCTCAAGCGAAACAGAGCGCTGGAGCATATCAGCCGCCTGCGATGAAAATAGTCGACATTGCTTCAGCAACTGATGTACCTGACTCCGAATCGAATACTTTCTATCAACACTCATTGCCGCCGCTCAGTTTATTGGATCCGCATTCTAGCGCCGTAAACGGTTATAGTGACGATGACTTGGAAGACATGTCCAGACATGTCGAAAAAGTGTTATTGGATTATAAAGTGCAGGCCGAGGTCGTCGATGTGCTGGCCGGTCCTATCGTCACCTGCTTCGAACTGGCTCTGGCGCCCGGCATCAAAGTCAGTCGCGTGAGCGGTTTGACGAAAGATTTAGCGCGCGCATTGCTGGTAACGAGTGTTCGAGTCGTGGAAATCATCGAAGGCAAGTCGGTGATCGGTCTGGAAATTCCCAATCAGGAGCGAGAAACCGTCTCTTTCCGGGAATTGATTGCTTCCCCTGATTTTCAAGATAGCGAGTCGCCTACCGCATTAGCCTTGGGTAAAAACATCGTCGGTCAGCCGGTGATTTCCGATTTGGCGAAAATGCCGCATTTGCTGGTGGCGGGCACGACCGGCTCCGGCAAATCGGTGGCGATCAACACCATGATTCTGAGCATGCTGTACAAGGCCGAGCCGGAACAGGTTCGGATGATCATGATCGACCCGAAAATGCTGGAATTATCGGTTTATGAAGGCATACCGCATTTGTTGGCGCCGGTAGTGACCGATATGAAGGAAGCCCATAATTCATTGCGCTGGGCGGTGGCGGAAATGGAACGTCGCTATAAATTGATGTCGAAACTCGGGGTGCGCAATTTGAAAGGCTATAACAGGCAGATCAAACAGGCCGCGGAACGTCATGAAGTCATACGCGACCCTTTATGCACAGAAGCCGATGACCAGGGAAACTATCGGGTGCTCGATACCTTGCCGAATATCGTCATCATCATCGATGAGCTGGCCGATATGATGATGATCGTCGGCAAGAAGGTCGAAGAATTGATCGCCCGATTGGCGCAGAAAGCCAGAGCCGCCGGCATTCATCTTATTTTGGCGACGCAGCGGCCATCTGTGGATGTCTTGACCGGACTGATCAAGGCCAATGTGCCGACGAGGATTTCGTTTCAAGTGTCGTCGAAAGTCGATTCCCGCACCATTCTCGATCAAGGCGGGGCCGAAGCGCTGTTGGGCAATGGCGACATGTTATTTCTGCCTGCCGGCCGGGGCCTACCGACCCGGGCGCATGGCGCATTCGTCAGTGACGCCGAAGTGATACGAGTGGCCGAATTTTTAAAACAGCACGGCGTCGCCCGCTATCTGGACGAAATCACTCGCGATAGCGACTCAATGCGCCCATCAGCCTATGAAGAGAATGAAACCGACCCCCTGTTTGACGATGTGGTGGAATTTGTATTAGACAGCGGCCGCGCCTCTATTTCCAGCGTCCAACGCCGTTTTAAAGTCGGCTATAACCGGGCGGCGCGTATTATCGAAGACATGGAAATGGCCGGTATCGTCAGCGAGCCTGAAAATAATGGCGCGAGACGAATACTCATGCAACAAGAATAAGGCAAATCAGTTACCAGTCGAACGTGGATTGCCTGACGGCGAATCCACCCGGTTGCGATGCCAATGTAGCCATGCCTTCGGATGTGCAGAACTGCGTGAGGCGCATCGAAACAAGGTGCGCTTCCTATCGTCAGCGCACCCTACCGCATCGTAGGGCGGAGCAAGCACCGCGGCTCCGCCAAAGTCTGCCCGTAGGAGGCCCGCCCTCGGGCCGAATGGCTCTTTTCGAGCCGAAGGCGGCGCTCCTACGCAAAGCACCGTCTTGCCTTCGGATGTGCAGAACTGCGTGAAGCGCATCGAAACAAGGTGCGCTTTCTATCGTCAGCACACCCTACCGCATCGATCGGCTTCGCGAAGCAAGCCGCCAAAAAAACCGCCACCAGGGCAAAATTGGCCGTTGTGCGTATCCAGGCGGATTGCCCACCGATCTCTCATAGGGTGAATATCACATCAACGGCAGTAATTGATCCAGCAGTAGGCCGTTGGTCACCAGAATTTGTTTCGGAAAGATGCCTTCTTGGCCTTTAAAGTCAGTTACGGTGCCACCGGCCTCTTTGGCGATCAAGGCGCCGGCGGCGACATCATAGAGATTCAGCTCCTGTTCCCAGAACGCATCGACTTGGCCGTCGGCGACCAGGCACAAATCCATCGCCGCGGACCCGAAGCGCCGCTGACCGGTCGTCACCTCGGCGATCCGATTGAAGCGCATCAGGTTGTTGTCTTTCAAGTAGGAACGCAGACAGGCGAAGCCGGTTGCAACCATCGAATCGGCTAATTGATCTTCCTTGGAAACATGAATGGGTCGACCGTTTTTATAGGCGCCTTTGCCTTTCTCGGCATAGTAATAATCATCCAATGCAGGCGCATAGACGGCTCCGAAAACCAGCTCCTGCTCGATTTCCAGCGCCACGCTGATAGACCAGAAATACTGGCCCTTGGAAAATGAATGAGTGCCATCGATCGGATCGACGATCCATCGACTGGTCTGGTCGGCCGATTGCCCGCTTTCCTCCCCCCAGAAACCAAATTGGGGATATTCCCGTCCCAGCGTTTCCTTCAAATAGGCCTCGACGGCGACATCGGCTTCGGTCACCAAGTCTCTGGAGCTTTTCTTGTTCACCTCCAGATTCGCCAGATCCTTAAATTGACTCATTGCAATCGATCCGGCCTCGCGAATCACTTTTTCGACTACTGCTGTAGAAATATTCATTGATACCTATCCTGGATTTGATACGCTAGTCGGCGACAATATCGATGCCGCCCTTGCTCAGGTAAAACCGCTAGACTGTACAGTTTGTCGTGAATTTTTACAAGTCGCCCCGTTTTTTCGCCGATAGATCAGGTTGATTCGGCGGTGTAGCTTTTAAACAAATAAGCGATTTCCTCGAGCCCGTCTTCGATCGACCAGGTCACCGCCTGAGACAATAAATCCAACAGGATCACGGCATTGACCGCTGCATCCTGACTGATGGCAGCCTTCAAACGCCGCGCCATCGCCCGATTAACCGTTTTCAGGTTGTCATAGATCTCGGTCAAACCAGCGATATCGTAATCATGGGACAAGCCTTTCTTGCTTTTGAAATATTGGGCCAGCAAATACATTGATGTCGTCCGATAAATAGCTTCCTCTTCGCCGGATAATGGCACATGAAAACGCGCCATCGGTTTCAAATAAGCAGTATGGGGACAAGCACTGGTGGCCATAATCAACCCCAACACCGAACTGACGGCGCGTTGGGCTGTCGTGCGGGCGTTGATTACTCGATCGGGAGCGATAATGCACACGTCCATTTCCGTATACGAGGCCAAGGAAGAGCATAAATCAATCAACGGCATCAGGTTTCTCGCCACCGGACAATAGGGAGTCTCCTTTGCCTTTAATGGACAGTTGGGACATTGTTCAAAATCCAGTTTGACCCAATCAGGCAACCCGGCCTCTTCCCGGGGGATCAACGCAATAGTTCGCCTATCGATCTTAATATCAATTTGGCTAAGCGTTTGGTCCGGCAATTTAAACTGATAACAGTAATTCAGAGGCGTGTCGTCGGTGTTTATATCCATCAATACGGCCTGGCGGGTTCTCTTTTAGGGATTCGCACACCACCCTATTCGACCACAATCCATGAATAGGTGAAGACTGATGCACTCGGTGTTTTAGAATATAGCGCAGGCTCTAACAAATGAAAAGCCGTCTTTTTTCGACTATATTATCGGTATGAGTTATTATTTATTGCAGCTCAACCTTTACGTTTGCAATCATGCCCCCAGAAAAATCAGCCAGAATCCTGTTGGTCGACGATGAAACCAATGTGCTGCGCGCATTAACGCGTATTTTAAAACGCTATGAACTGGAAACTTTTACCAGCGGCGAAGAAGCTTTGTTAATAGCCAGGGAACAACCGTTCGACCTGGTCATTTCCGATTTCCGCATGCCCGGCATGGATGGCGTGCAGTTTTTGTCTCGTTTCATGCAATTTCAGCCCGAGACGATCCGCATCATCCTGACCGGTTACGCCGATCTCGACAGCGCCCAATCGGCGATTAACGAAGCCGAAGTTTTCCGCTTCATCAATAAGCCTTGGAGCCATACCGACATCGTTAATGCCGTTCAGCAGGGTCTGGAACATAAAAGGATATTGGAGGAAAACAAGCGCCTGGCCGATCTGGTCAGGGATCAACAAAAATTGCTGGCGAAAAAGGACGCTCTATTGCAGGCGTTGGAAGCCGAAGAACCCGGCATCACTCAGGTCAACTGGGACGAAAATGGCGCGATCGTATTGGACGAAGACGATTTGAAAGATTTCGAGTGATCTAATCCTGGTCTTGCTCCAAGCTCTTTTTGTTTGACGCATCGCCCAAACGCGCTTTAATCTCCAGCTTATCGCCCACCCGCTCGCGTAATGCGACAATTTCATAGATCTTTGCCTTATCCAAGACGCAGTTTTTAAGAAATAGACGGCCATTATAGCGAATCTCATCGATTTCCATGCCGGGCTCCAATTGAGTCCAGGAAATATCGACGAGCGGACGCACGGTCTCGACTTCCATTTGCGTCAACACCTCGACAAAGGCGTCGACGACTTGAGGATCGTAAAAAGAAGCCTTCTTGCTGCGCAGTCGACTCAATACATCCGCCACCGTCATCGTTTGCCCCGTCATCGCCCCCTCCAGGAAAGATAAATAATCCCTGACTACCGCCAATATTCGAGCGCCGAGCGGGATCTGTTCGCCTGCCAGCCCTTCCGGATAGCCGCTGCCATCGAAATGTTCGAACTGATGACGAATCAACACGGCCGCGTCTCTCAGCGGCGCCATGCTTTTCAACAAAGCCTCTCCCTCAGGGGCATGACTTAAGTAACGTTCGCGTATATCGCGAGTCATGGTATAAAAGGGCTGACTCAGCAAGCGATCGTCCAAGCCTATCTTGCCGATCTGGAATAGCAGCCCGGCATAAAGGATCGTTTTTTTATCCTCGTCAGGCAACGCCAGTTTACCGGCCACTTTATGCGCTACCTCGGCGATATATTTTGCATGTCCACTTTTGATGCCTGGACGCATTTCGATAATGCGGGCAAAGGTCTTGATCGTGTCGGTGTATTGCTTTTTCAGGGTCTGATGGGCTTTATCGAGTTGTTTAAATGAAGCCTTCAATTGCGCGGCACGCTGTTCGACCTTCTCCTCCAGTTGAGCATTCAGCCCCTTCAACTGTCGGTTTTGCTCATCGATAATCTCAAACAATTGCCCCCTTTCTTCGCTCAGACGTTTTTGTTCCAAGGCCCTTTTCACCAAGTCCTTGAGCTCGGCATCGTCCCACGGTTTATGGCAATAGCTGTAAATTTTTCCACGATTAACCGCGATAATCGTAGACTCCAGGTCGGCAAATCCGGTCAAAAGAATACGCACTACCTCAGGCCAACGTTCCGCCGCGCGGCTTAAAAATTCCGCGCCATCCATTTGCGGCATGCGCATATCGGAAATGATCAGATCGATCTCCTCTCGCTCCAATACTTCTAACGCCTCCACGCCGCTCCCGGCCATCTGAATGTGATATTCGCCATCTCTGAACAATCTCCTCAAGGCTTTCAACACATTAGCCTCATCGTCGACGAATAAAAGCTTGAACGGCTTATGTTGCAACATGACTTCAGACATGGCGGACTCGCACTATCCGTTAAGGGGAAAATAAATTCTGAATCGGGTGCCCTTGCCAACGGTCGAATCGATCTCTATTTTTCCATTATGATCCTGAACGATTTTATAGGTCAACGACAAACCCAGGCCAGTGCCTTCGCCCACCGGTTTAGTGGTAAAAAAAGGATCAAAGATCTTATGCTTGATTTCGTCCGGTATCCCCTTACCACTATCCTCGACTTCCACCCATAACCAATCAGGCTCTCGATAACCGGTGCGGATGGTAATATCCCCGAACGCCTCGATGGCGTGAGCGGCGTTCACCAGCAAATTCATGAACACCTGATTAAGCTGGGAACCGACACATTCATAAGGCTGTAAACCAGCATAATGCTTATGAAGCTTAGCCCTGTATTTCAATTCGTTATAGACAATGTTCAATGTCGCATCAAGACCCTGTTCAATATCGAACATTTCCCGCTTCTTTGTTTCGACATGGGAAAAGTTACGTAAGTCCTGGACAATTTGTTTCGCACGAGTCGCGCCCTCCATCGATTCAATGACCAGATTGCGCAAGTCCTCCTGAATAAAATCCAAATCCAGATCTTGCTTCAATTGCCGATAGGCTTGAACCTGAACATGATCCGACGGCAACTGGGCCGCCAATTGCCTAGCCATGTCGCTAACTTTTTCCAGATCGCCCAAGTATTCCTGCAAGGTATGCAGATTGGAGTTGATATAGCCTAAGGGATTATTGATTTCATGAGCGACCCCGGCCGCTAACTGGCCGATGGAAGCCATTTTTTCCGCCTGCACCAGCTGCAGTTGCGCATCTTGCAACTGTCGGTTAAGCGCCATTTGCTCCTGTTTTTCCTGTTCCAGCTTCTCGGCCGATGCCTGTAATTCGACGGTGCGTGCTTCGACCGCCTGCTCCAGGTTCTGTTCAATGTCCTTTTGCCGGGAAAAATCAATCGCGCAGCCCATATAACCAACCAGGCGACCATTTTTATGAGTCCTCGGCACGACGGTTTCCAGCAACCATCGAACCGACATGTCCTGACCGATCACCTGATATTCCGTTTCCATCGCCTTGTTCTGCTCGAGCATCGAGGCATAAAACTGTCGCATCCGTTCCCTGTCTTTAGTATGAATGACCTCAGACCAATGTCGATTGAGTTGCTCACAGGCCCGTCCGGTCAAAACTTGCCATTGCCTGTTGCAATAAATACGCTCGCCCTGTTCATTGCTGACCCAGATATAAGCCGGCAACGTATCCGCCAATTCCTTAAAACGCGCCTCGCTTTCCCGCAAGGCGCCATAAAGATTATCTTGCAGCATATCGACGGTGTTTTGCTGAGCGTCGGTGTCATCGATAGGGGCCGAGGTAACCTGCGCCATCAGCTTATCCTCTCCCAGTATATGGTTTACCATCCAATTGACCAGGAAATCGAGTAATTCATTGGTCACTTTTTCCGGTTGACCATGACAAACCGTCTGTTCCTGCTTGATTTTTTTTAAAAATGCCAGATGATTCGCTTTGTGGTTATTAAAGGCCTGAGCATCATATTGATGACTGATCATATATTGCTCTTCGGCCTCGAAATGATAATGAGTGTACTCGATCAATTCATCGAGTAATGCAATGACTTTATTAAAATGACCGTCCAGTTTCAAACAATCATCTAACTGATTGATGATATCGATCAATTTTTTGTGCTGCCGGTCGATCCGCTCTATACCGACATTAAAGTTATCATTCCAGTCAAAAATTGCCATTGCCTCTCCCGTTGAATATCTGGCATGACGGTAAACAAAGGGAAACGCTGAATAGGTACATTTTAACTAGAATTTCCCCATGCCGACCCAGGAAAAGCTTCAATTTTCCCAATGCAATTGCCTTGATTGCTGTGAATTTCGTGATTTTCAACAAATGAGTCGTCCCAAAAAAAGCAAAAGGCAGCGCAAGTGCTCCATGATATAGGAAATCGGCAACGATACCGCCGCACTTAGATGTGTCAGTGCAACATCAAGCAGGCGCGGAGTTGCCAGGGATGTTCTCTGAAGCAAGCTGATAGTCAAGGAAATGTTTTTCGATACCAAGCTGACTCGTTAGGCCAAATCCAACACTTAAAATAAGCCGTCTCTCTCAAAGAGAACTTTAAATCTTGCCCTATCCCTAATCGAGGGACTACATGCCGTGCCGCTTTTTTCATAATATAGCAAAAAAACCTATAATTAGGCTAAGGATTGTATAATATTACCTTCTCATCAGTTTAACAGTTAGTGGAAAGTCACGTTGTCGCGCTAGCAATTATGTTACGCGACACTTCGAGGTCACGGGATTGCAATGCCAGGGAACGCTATCGCGCATCCTAACCCACTACGTTATGAATCCGTCAGTGGCATTGAGCGGAACAAGACAATCAGGCACGTTCCATAACAAAGGGCTATGGGCCTCATTAACCTCTGTTTGGTTTTGTTGAACGACAATAAGGATTATTCATGGCCAGTTACGAACACGAACATAATCGCTTGACGATCAAATTAGTTTACTACGGCCCCGCCCTCAGCGGCAAAACCACAAATTTGATGCGTTTGCACGATATGCTGCGCACCGATCTGAAAGGTGAAATCATGATCATGGAAACAACTGATGACCGCACCTTGTTTTTCGATTTACTGCCTTTAGGCTTTACCACGCCGAAAGGTTTGCTGATTAAATTCAAACTTTTTACCGTACCGGGCCAGGTCATACACGACAGTACCCGTAAAGCGGTATTATCGCGCAGCGACGGCGTCGTATTCGTCGCCGATTCCCAATTAACACAGAGCGTCAATAATGGCGAATCATTTGAAAACCTGGAAGCTAATGCCTGGCGCGTCGGTCTGAACTTCGATCACTTGCCACTGGTGGTGCAATACAATAAACGTGATTTAACTGATATCATAACTAAGGAAGAGGTTTTACAGCGTTGGCGGCAAGCCCCTTGGCCCGTGGTCTTCAGTAGCGCATTAACCGGTCAAGGCGTCGTCGCAACCTTGCAAACCCTGCTGCAGCAAGTTTATGACTCGCTAGCCCCCGAATTTAACTTTCAGCAAGACCAGGGCCTGACTCGGCAGGCCTTTGTCAATGATGCGCTGGGACTTCCGGAGCAGGAGAATTGAACGCTTATGTCACCGACGCCCCCTGAACAACCGCTATTGCTCGATTTTGACCGCGATCTTGGCTTAAGGGAATTATTATCCGGCATCAATCAGCGACGCTTGCTGGAAACCCTGGAAGGCGTATTGCAAGCGCCGGCTTATCTGCTCGACAATCAAGGCAACTGCTTATTAGGCGAGGCGGATGATAAATATGCCGACAAAACGCCCATATACGGTGAACTTGAAGTTATCGGCCAGCTCTGCGCCGATGCGCCGGCCGATCAATTGAAAGTCGCCGCGAGAGTTATCCAATTGTTGTTATTCGCCAATTCCCGTTATTTGATGGCGTCCGACATCCATTTGCAAACGCAACGCGCCGATTACGAAGAGCTGCAGCACAAGCATGCCGCGCTGGAAAAATCTGAAATGCGCTACAAGTGTTTGGCCGAAAGCTTGGAACAGCGTGTGCAACAACAAGTCAAAACTATTCAGGCTACCCAACTTAAGCTTTACGAAAGCGAAAAATTGGCCTCGGTCGGCCGCCTGGCGGCGGGCATGGCGCATGAAATCAATAATCCCTTGGGCTTCATTCTCAGTAACTTATCTACCGCGCAATCTTATCTCGACTCCTTAACGGCCATCGACCGATTGATGAAATCACCGCGAGTGACGGTCAGTATGCTGCAAAAAGGTTGGCTGGAAGAAAGTCTGGATACGATGGTCGAGGACCTGCAGGACATATTCAAGGAAAGCATCGACGGCGTCGAACGCATTGCCGCGATCATCAAAGACTTGAAAGGTTTCTCTCGCATCGACGAAGCGGCCTCTAGCCGGGCAAACATCAACGAGATTATTCGCCAGACTTGCAATATTACCGCGCCGCAACTGGCCGAAGGGGTCTCGCTGTTACAGAAGCTGGCGCCCAATATTCCTTCGATATACTGCGATGCCGCCAGCCTGGGCCAAGTTTTTCATCATCTATTACTCAATGCGGCCGATGCCGTCGGCGAGCAAGGTAAGATTCTGTTCAAGAGTTCTATCCGGGAAGGCAAACTGGCGATTGAAATCAAGGATACCGGCGTCGGCATCGCCGAATCGGTGTTGCCGCATGTTTTCGACGCCTTTTACACGACCAAGGACGTCGGCAAGGGTATGGGACTCGGCCTGACGGTCTGCCACCACATCATCAGCATCCACCGGGGTGAAATCAGCATCAAGAGTAAACCCGGCCTGGGCACCCTCGTGTTAATTTTACTGCCATTAACTAACGTGACTGGAAATTAGCGCGCATGTCT